>JAQWFD010000004.1 GCA_028704555.1 Desulfobacterales bacterium | reverse complement strand
GCCCCCGACCGGGCGGGGATATACCGGGTAACCGTTAATGCGGCCGTATGTTTTTTTTCACCCCGGGCCGCCGTTATGACTGTCCGATGACGATTTGACCCTTCATTATCCCTGCAGCCCTTCATGTGTATACGGATACGGTATGTAGCATCAAGATAGCGTTTCATTGTCAATATATTGTGACTAAAGTCATCTCTCAAACACAACTTTTGATTATATCTCCAGGGCATTTAACCATGAAATTATTATACGAAGCATTGCTCGATAAAAGAGCGTATCCACACGTTGTCTCAGAGGTTCGAATGGTGCAGACCCATATTTCCTGGGTCTATATTACCGATACCCTTGTGTATAAAGTGAAAAAGCCGGTAGATTTCGGGTTTCTGGATTTTACTTCTCTGGCTAAACGCAAATATTATTGCGATCAGGAGATCCGGCTGAACAGACGCCTTTCTCCGCATGTATACCTTGATGTGATCCCGGTTACGAATGAGGGCGGATACGTTGCCTTTGGGGGGCGGGGAGATATCGTGGATTATGCCGTGAAAATGAATTATATCCCTGAGCAAGCGGCGTTACGGCGGTTTCTGGATCGAACGGATATCATACCGGATGTTATGGACCGGGTCGCAAAAAAAATTGCAGCGTTTCACAGTCTTGCGGAAACCTCCGCTGCCATAGACGCATTCGGTTCCATCGACACGATAAAGCATAATACGGATGAAAATTTTGAGCAGACCGTACCGTATATCGGAAAATCGATCCGTCGTGAGCAGTGGAATTCGATTAAAGTCTACACCGATACGTATTTTACTGAAAAAAGCGCTCTGTTTGAAGGCCGGGTCGCCCGGCACCGGATCCGTGACTGCCATGGGGATCTTCACCTGGATCATGTATATGTGATGGACCCGGTTACCATCGTAGACTGCATCGAGTTCAATGAGAGGTTTCGGTATTCCGATGTGGCTGCAGACATCGCATTTCTTGCGATGGATCTGGATTTTAACGGGTATCCGGATCTGGCTCAAACGCTTATGGCGTCCTATGTCCGATATTCAGGTGATCAGGACGTTTCGGATCTGTTGAATTTTTATAAAGTTTATCGGGCCTGTGTCAGGGGGAAGGTCATCTCCTTCAAGCTGGATGATCCGAACATATCGGAGGAGGAAAAGAAGCGCTCTGCACAACTGGCCGGTCGATATTTTGCTCTCGCGCAGCAGTATGCAGATTCGGAGAAATTATAATGCAGGCTCTGATACTCGTCTGCGGATTGATGGGTACCGGCAAGACTACCTTTGCCAGACGACTGAGCCGTGAAACGGGGTTTAGAGTGCTTCGTTCCGATGTATTGAGGAAAAAGCTTTCCCGCATGGATGACGCGACGCATCAGTACACGGATTATGGCGCCGGAATATACTCTGATGAATTTACGAAAAGAACTTACCGGCAACTGTGCCATGAAGCAGGCGAAGTCTTGAAAAACGGCGATTCAGTAATTGTCGACGCTGCATTCAGTAAACAGTGGCAGAGGCATCTTTTCATGGACGCCGGTTCTGATTTCGGCGCCCGGCTGGTGATGGTGGAGTGCGTTTGTCCGGATCCGGTGGTCAGGGAAAGGCTTTTAGCCAGGGAGGCAGATGGGAAAGATGCGTCAGACGGAAGGTGGGCCATATACCCGGATCAGAAAAAAGCATACGAACCCTTCAGCCATGCGGATGACGCCATTCACCTGATCGTCGAAACGCATCGGGAGCAAAGCGCGTTTGAAGTGATTGAAAAAATTTTCACCCTGATTTGAGTCAGGGCCAGGGGGGAATAAAACGTCCGGGGAGCATCTGCGGATGAAAACCGTGTGTCAGATTTCAAGGGATGTCAGGCCTTCGCGAAGGGCAAATTTGGTAAGATCGGCCACATTGTGGATGTTGAGCTTTTCCATGATCTGACGTCGATGCGTTTCGATGGTTTTTACGCTCACATGGAGATCTAATGCGATTTGACGGGTTTTACGTCCTTCCGAAATCAATTGGAGCACCTCGCGTTCCCGGGCGGTTAATACAGAGGCTTTTGAAGAGTCGGTTGCCGCTAATAAATTTACATAATCCTTTATCACGGTGTTGGCGACACCGGGGCTTAGATAGGTTTTGCTGTTTATGGCGGCATATATGGCATGTGTCAGTTCATCGACCGTGCAGTCTTTAAGAAGATATCCCATCGCGCCAACCTTGAGCATCTGGGAAACAAACTGTTTGTCCGAGTGTATTGACAAGGCGAGTACTTTGGTATCCGGCAATTCGGATATAATCTGACGGGTCGCCTCGATTCCGTTCAAGTCGGGCATGCTGATATCCATGATAACCACATCCGGTTTGAGTTTTCGTGTCAGTTTTACCGCGGAACGTCCGTTTTCGGCTGCTGCGACCACTTCCATGCCGTCGCGTTTTTCCAATAAGGAGCGAATCCCGTCTCGCATCAGTTTGTGATCATCGGCAATGAGAATTCGTATTCCCATATCATATCCTCTTTATATTCTGTGGTGGTCTATGCCCGCATCCCAAACGCAAACTTTATGCATAGTTATAATTCATGCAAAAGGCTAACTGATGTACCTGTACAAAGATACAAAATAATTTTCCTGTTTTTTTGACAGGGTTTAAGGAATAAGGCCCTAATCGAATTGAGCTGTGAATTGTCAGGTCGCAGAAGGCGTGATTTATTGCTCAATGGTTCTGCAGGATACATTTTTGTTTATGATAGATATATTCCCGATACGAAAGGATGATAAAGCAAACTGAAAAATATTTTTCAAGATTGATTTCCGGGCATGATCGGCCATAACGGGCTGGTTGATGAAATCACAACGGCAGATTCGGAGTTCGATCCTCATCATGTCTCATCAGCGCCGTCCGAAGCGTTAAGTCTGATCCCGGATGGGTCTGTGCAGACCGGAACAGTTTCCGGGTGCTCTGATGTGAATTATTTATATAATAAAGTTACTATGTAATGAATTGTCGTGTCAAGCCCATACGCCTGATTCGGAAGGATAATCGCATTTTGCCGGAATGTCTGAGCGGCCGGAACCCCGTTGCGAGACTCCGAAATTCCGCGCACGTGGACGATTGATTTTTGCCGAGACCCATACAACAGGTAAAACAACGCTTCACCTGTTGTATGGTATCTTATATATGAGGATGTGAGCGGACCTGATTCAGGCGATCAATTTGAAATGGAGGCATCTTCTATAATTATCCGGTACTTGAATCCTGACCCGAAATCTCTGTCAGTTTTCAGCCGTCCCGATACGGTTACCGTGTCACCGACAGACGGGGTTTGAAGGCAATTCAATACCAGATCATGGGTGTTTTGTGCAGGGTCTCCTGTTCCATCCTGAATATGAATCCAGTTTTTTCCCATGATGTTGTTCAGAACTTTCACCACTTTACCCTGGATAGATACATTTTTTTCGCTCAGATCCGAAGCCTTTTCGTAAAGTTCCGAAATCCTGAACCCGTCTTTGCCGCTCACTTTTTCAACCTTGATATCTTTAAATGATATCGCCGGATTCTGGTCTGCAGCGTTGTGTGGCATGGTGGCTGCCGTTTTACTCAGAGGCGGGGAAGACGCATCTGACGGCATGGGGCAGGTTTTTCCCGTCATCATCGCGGGCATCCGGGCAGGCATCTGGCCATGGGCTGATTTGTCTTTCGAAACAAGGGGTCGGCCATCAATGCCTGCGCAGAATATCACTTCGTCAAAGTGACGATCCAGTGATTTGCTGTAGAAATTACGCATGATCAGCCCATTGGAAAAGCTGCATTTTTCTCCCGCTTTGATTTCAGTTTTGGGTATGGCTATCCATTTTGTCCCGGAGTTATTGTCGATCAGGCAATAGGTATATTCGCTGACGTTCAGGACTTCTTTGACAGTACCACTGAAATGCTGGCCCGGCATTTCCTGTGATATTTCAGGATGATCAGAAGGCAGTTTGGATTCATTGTCCGGAGAGGGATTGTCTCCGCAGGCTGTCAGGACACACAACATCGCTATTGATGTCATTCTTAATAAATGTTTCAACACGATTCACTCCTTTTATCAGAATAAAATAGAGCCCGGTAATATCGCGGACATCACCCGGCTTGCCGGAATACATCCCCCTGAGCATCAGGGGGTCCGGAAAAAAATAATGTCAGGGAATTTATTTTTTCGGAATATATAAAGGAGGGCTTGAATGTTTGCAATATGAAATGCTGCCGAAATTTCAGTAAAAAACCGAAACCGGTGGAAACATTCATTGGTGACTGTCTGACGAGAAATAAACGAAAGGTTGGGCGTTATATATAATCTCCCCGGTTGAATTTATAACATTCGATAGTTGCCGTCAGGGCGCATCGGCGTACAATCTCCCGTAACCGGCTGTCATCGTTCAGGCCTGAGTCGGATTCTTTCACAAGTTCATCTGACTGATTCCTGATGGCATTCAGTAACGGTTCGATATCCTTCAATGTCTGATGGGGGTCGTTTATTTTTGCCGAATATTGATCCAGAAGCTCCAGAAGATTATCGGTTTTTGATAAAAGGGCTGTTTCGGAGCCGAATACCGGCTCATTGAGGTAGGCAGGGGAGCTGATTTCCCCCAATGACGGGATAATGCATCCGCCATCATCGGAGGTTGTTTGATTCTGAATTGCCTGATTCAGTGTGCTTTGGAAAACGCCACTGGTGGAGCCGGCCGGTTTCGGGGAGGGCTGGGGCATTGAGGCTTCCGGTATAAAATTAATTTTTATCATATCAATGGCCTTGTATTATAAGTAATCAGCGGTTCGGTTGATAACAAGTCTGATGCTTATATGACAGGTGCAACATCAGCGCATAATTTCGGTTTTTGAATAAAACGAGCCATAACAGTTTTTCTGCCTGTCGTGATGCCAGGGAACATTTGCTTATCATCGGGTAACTTCTGATTACATAAGCAATAAGGATGCCAATCGGTATCCTTTTATCGTTATTTTTGCTAAAAGTTGTTTTAAAACAATGGGTTATATCCGCAATCGTAACCAACTGCTTTTTATAATCCGTACAGACAGGTCGGAAAAATTTTCCTGTCAGATGTGGGGGAAGGAACGGGTAAGAGGGAGATATGCGGTAAAAATTTGTATACGGCAGACGGCCGGATGAGGACTGCCCCCGGAAGCAAGGGGCACCCCTATGTCTAAATCGTTTCGTCTATATGGAGCCCGAGTATTTTTTCAGCGATTTCATCCGGTTTTATTTCATATCGATTTTCATTGATCAGGGTCTGGATATCCTTGATTTTTTGTTCTCTGATGTCCGGCGATGAGGTTGAAGCCTGTTTAGCAATTTGCATTTCTCTGGAGGTATCCGACAGGTTGACAATGACATCTCCTTTGGAAATGCTTTTTTTTGCGTCGGTTTTTTGTTTATTGGTCAACGCGGTGTTTCCGGTTTCAGGGGCTTTTTTAAAACCAGCCTGCTGCAAATAAGTTTCAGACGGGTTGATATGATTCATCTTGCTTTCTCCATGCGTTTGTCAACGGCTTCTTTGGTCAATTCTTCCAGACGACTGAGTATAAAGTCCGGACCTTCCACTGAAAGCTTGCTGGTGATTTTATTGTTGTTTACATCGATCTGGTTGTATACGAATTCTGTACTTTCTTCTTTCCCGAACTCATTTTCTAACTGGTTTACAATTTCATGTTCCACATCGCTTTGGGGACCGTAACTGGTAATCCGATCAATGATATTCGTGGCGACCTTTTCGATAACCGCCTGGCGCCTGCCTTCCGATGATATATTGATCTGATCGATAGATGATATCAAACCGAGGCCTTTCTGACATTCAATGCTTTTGCCGCGGCACAGCTGCCGGCTGTATACTTTCAACACATTGTGAATTTGATAGGCGGTTATCTCCATACAATTGTCACCTTGAATTTATTATCGGCAAAACATGCCTGAAGCTTTAGAAAAAATATTTATTCAGATAATTATGATGATTTCGTAAAAAGTCATATTCAGCCCTTCTTTGTCATTGCGCTAAAGAATAAATCAATTTATTCCAGTATGTTATTGATTACCGCCTATGCGGGAATGACGGGTGAGAACAGATGAATTATATCAGATCAAAATCGTATAGTTTATAACAGTTATGTCGTTTTTTAGGTTGGATAGTCGTAAAAGTCAATATGAATAGCGGTATGACAGATTCGAGTAAATTCCGGATGACTGTCAACGGCAATATCCGGGAGATGGCACCAGAAGACACAACCCGATATCCGGCACGTCACTCCCGGGCTTGAGAACTCCGGGATATTTTGTTCCCAGAGCTATCCGATCATGAGTGCCCGTATGGTACCCGTTTCGGTCATCGAGTTTTTATCGCCGATAAGCGATTTGCCCGGGAATTCCCGCTTTCGTTTTAAGCTCCCTCAAGTCTTCCCGTTTCCGTATTTCCCCGGGTTTCATGAATCCGCCGGGGAGACATCGGAATCCTTTTTTGGGCGCCCTGTTCCGTTCGATAAGTAACATGCTTTCCCTCGAGTCTATCAAGACGATGCATGTGGCCGGAACAGGGCTTTCATAGATGATGTTACCGCAACTGACGCCATACGGACGGCATCAGTCATCTCAGTCATCGAAATTTCCTTCATGGCTTTTTAACGATGTGAAGGCGGCGCCCCGCTCCGCAATTTTTTCAGGCGTCCAGTCTGAGGGATCTTCAAGGCGGACAGCCTTTGGGCCGGCATCATATGATCCGGCGTTAAGAATGGCTTCGATGACGAGCGGAGCCGAATCTTTCGCATTGAAGACGTTGACCAGTACATTATAAATAAAATCCTCAACCCGTTTGCTCATCCGGTCTCTGATGTCTTTGGGCTGGCTGAGCAGTTTGTTTTCAAAGGGAAGGTTCAGATTTTTATAATTTCCCTTTTTGAGCCCTTTTTCAGTTGCATAAGATACCATCTGTTGCCACATGGCTTCGGTTGTGCCCTGACCCTTTATTTTTATGAAATTGCCGTCATTGTCCAAAATGGCATTTCCGTAATCGTTGACCTCGAGGCCCCAGGAAATCATTTGAAGTGCCGTGGCAAAATTGGCTTTAGTGGTCCGCGTTTTGGAGGCGATTTGTCTCAGACGTTCGGAACTGTTTCCCGATGTGCCGTGCTGTGCGCCTGAGATATGATATTTTTCAAGCGCCTTGTGAATTTCAGCTGTTAATTCGACCCGGATACCCAGGTCGCTTTCTTCAATTCCGTGGGTTGTACCATTGTTCAAGGCGATCCAGTCCGGAAAAATGTCATGAGCATTTAATCCCTGAATGAGAAACAGGGCTTCCTCAACGGTTGAGAGCCCGAGTTTGCCTTTGATTTCTCCGACTTCGGTTTCCAGCCCGGCCCATTCGGGAATGAAGGCGTTGAGTTCGAGATTGGCCGTAAGATTTTTGTCATCCGGTAAATGAGAGGCATCGATTGCGATTGAAGTGATTCCGGCTTCGAACAGGGTCGGGATTTCAATTTTTGCCGGTTCAATATCTTTTTCTGTTTTAATACCATAGTGGTCGGCATGGATGGCTACGGGCACGGTGATCCCCAACTCATTGCATAATGCGTCCACCTGACGGGCTATATTCCAGTAATTGACCGCGCAATAGGCGTTTGCCCCCCCTTCGGATTTTGCAATTTCTATCAGAATGGCCGAATTGGCTCTCTGGGCCGCCTGCAGGGCACCACGAATAACAAAATAATTTCTGCCGTTCGCTGCCATGGCGATGGCGCTGCCTTTTGAAATCATGCCCCTGTCTATGAATTTGCCGCTGACGATAAGTGCTTTCGAGTTAGGAAAAAGGGTGACAATATTTGGGGGACGACCGATTTCCAATGCCTTTTTGAAAACATCAGACATCCGTGATGTTTTGTTGCCCATTGTTGAACCTCCTTTTTATCGTTTGGTTTCTTAGCGCTTCATTCCGTGGATTCTTTTAAGATAAAAAATGCGTTTGAGCTCAACCGGATAAAAAATATCCTTTGCGTTTTCTGCACATCGAGTATGAGCAGTAACCGGTCGGTAAAATTTATTTCCTTCCGGCAATTAGACAGTTCCGGCCGGGTCGGTTCAGGTTGATCCCTTACCCTTTTTACTATCAAATCCATAATCGGGTAAAGAGTTTTTTACGTTCCCCGTCGATATGAAAAGGTCCTTATTTCTCAATCAGGCAGTATCCCGGTGCGTTATATAAGTTTTGTATATTATAATTCAATGTATCTTCGAGATATCTCCCCCACAGTTTAATGGGGATTTCATCTATATGGAGAGTTGCACTCAGCCCTACGGAAAGCAGGTATTCAACAATGTATTCGATGTTGACGGGGATGTTCCCGAAGAGACGTTGCTGACGACGTTGCCGGAAAATTCTGTTTTCGTGCATTGACCGGCCGATCTCTGATTCTATGAGTTCTTCGAAACTGGTCAGTATCAGATCCAGCTGGATCGTATCGCTGCCGTCCCTCATGAATACGGCAAAATCCTCGTTTTGTTGTTTTGAGGGCAATCCTCTTTGTGTAAATTTGACATGATCTGCTTCATGAGAAAATTTTTTGATTAAATAGTCGCTATCCAGTTTCAGATCGACAAGATAATGCTTGGCATTATAAATTCCGGAATGAATTTCCTTTTCAAGGAGCTGTGCGCCGGAATAACGGGAAAAGAACGACTCAAGCAGGTTTTCTCCGTTTCCGTAATCAATCAGCTTCATCCCCAGCACGTCCTTTATGGTTGTCACTTCAACAGGAAGTTGAAGACCGTGTTCTTTTATTCGGAGCATAATCTGCTGCTCTGATTGAATCAAATTTTCGCAAAAGAGGTAATGGGCCATATCATTTTCGGGCTTTTGATACGCTATGCCGGCTGAATTCAGCATTTTTTCAAAGATATACCGGGCCGCATACCGGCTCACTTTTTCGGCTATCCGTTTAATGCGTTTAAACCGGCAAAGACTGATAAGCCGCTGGTGACTATCGTGATAACTATACCCCATAATCGGCGAACCGATATAATAAAATTCTGGCATGTTCATGTAATCCGATATAAGCGATCGGATTCGCTTCGTCGGATGGACACAGCTGCTGCACAGATAGTCCTTCAGGTCTTTTTTTTGGTGGAGAACTGTTTTTTCCAGTTTGTCACGGGTAATATGACGGTGAAGGGCGTCGATAAATCGCAGCAGGGTCTGCCAGGCTGCAAAACTGTCATATGAGATGATTCGGGTTATGATGAGAGGATGGGCCGGTTCCAGCTGGTTGGAAAGCCATTGGTTTGTGATATGATAAAGTCTGTCTCTGTGTGAGAATGCAGATAAATACATGGGTGTTTAACTCGTAAAAAGTAAGAAATGGACGGTAATGAAAAAAACCGTATTTCATACCTCGTTAAGTGGTTGAATTGTAGAGCGGGTAAACCTGTCGATAATTAATCCGATCGCAGGCTCAGCCGGTTGTTTTTGGGTTTGCTTGATGGTATATGTGCGAAAAGGATGATAAAAGTCTCCTTCGGCGCCGGAGGTGCTGCCTCGCTTACGCCTGTAAACCTGGTTCAGAAAGCAGTCACCGGCAGGCGCGCTATAGGGCTGAACCGTTTCGGATAGCCGGCTGCATGGAGAAAGCCAGGGAATAAGGCGTTGGTTTGACATGGATTTCCGGGAAAATTTTTGTGAGAGATCTGTGCCGGCCGGTCGTGTTAACCGGCAGCCGGGCGTTGTTTTTTTAGTATGATCCGGCCGGTTTTTTATGTGACGTCCGCGTCAATTCCGGATGGCCGCTGTGCGCGAATGAAATGGTTGTTTCTTTATATAAACTATATTGAGCTTTTCGCAGATGTGTCAAGCTCGGATTTGAAACTTCAGGATTCGGAATGTTTTTCTGCGGTAATCTTTATTTTTGCTGTTTGAGGACAAGTTTGATATGAAAAGCTGTTTTCGGCATGAACCGCCAATGCATCAATCAGCCGGGTCCGTCTCATATCTCAGCAACTCAGTCAGGTTCTGAAACGGTCGGCGCCGTAAATATCTGACTGACATCGTACGAAACTATCAACAAGGCATGTGGGGTTATGAAGGTTATATTAAAATGCGCCATGGTTCTGATAATTATCCTATCAGCGGGATGTGCTCCTAAGCAAACGATCATTCAGGCCCCTGTTCAGCCTGAACCCGGTGATCAATTATTTCAGGACGCTGAGAAGATGTTCAACCGGGCTGACTACGAGGCCGCACATGATGCGTATAAAACGTTCATCGATCGTTATCCGGACAGTCTTTCTGCGGCGGCGGCGATCATGAAGCTTGGCGAAATTTATGCGATTCAGGGAAAGTCAGATGAATCCAGACGCATGTATGAGTGCCTGATATCAAACTATCCGGACAGTTTGTTCAGCAACGATGCCCGGGTGAATATACTCGAGTCCCTTTATGAGGAAGGCAGATATCAGGACGTGATACGGCAGGCAGCCATTGCATTGGAAGATTCCGTTTCCGAAAAACATATCATCAGAATATATTCACTCCTGGGGGATACATATCAGGCCAAAGAGTTGTATGTGGATGCGGCAAATTTTTATCTTTCCGCATATCATAGAACCGCCAAGCAGGGAAAAACGCTTATTCTGGTTAAATTAAAGAACGTTTTCTGGCGGCTCAAAACGCTGGATATTATTTCCCTGTTGAGCCGGATGAAAGATGACGCCCTTCTCGAATCTTATTTGATGTACCATCTGGGGCATAATTACGCCGAAGAAGGAAAAAATGACAAGGCGGTTCGGGTATTATCAGATTTTTTAAAACAGTTTCCGAAGCATGAATACGCTGAACAGGCGGCCGGCATGATAACGGAGTTGAACCTGCGCTCGGTATACCGCCGGGATACGATCGGGTGTCTGCTCCCTTTGAGCGGGCCTTATGAAATATATGGGCAGCGGGCCTTGAAAGGGGTTGAGCTGGCCTTGTCCGTGTTGTTGAATGCGCATGGGGATTTTCCCCTCAACCTGATTATAAGAGATACCGCTTCAGACTCCGAAAAGGCCATCGAGACCGTTAAACAATTTGCTGATGAGCATGTGGCCGCCATTATCGGTCCGGTTATTGCTGCGGAAGCCGCCGCCGGAGAAGCTCAGCGGCAGGGTATACCGATTGTCACGCTAACCCAGAAAAGGGGGATTACACAAACAGGGGATTATGTATTCAGACATTTTATTACTCCTGAAATGCAGGTTGATGCGTTGGTAAATTACTGTATCTCAGATCTCGGGATTAAACGGTTTACGATGCTGTATCCCGAAGAACCATATGGCATCGCCTTTATGAATCTGTTCTGGGACAGGGTGATATCCGCAGGCGGAGAAGTAACAGGGGTTGAGTCATACCAGTCATCTCAAACGGATTTTGCAGATTCCATCAAAAAACTTGCCGGCCTTTTTTATAAATTGCCGGAAGCGTTAAAGCCCGATCCGGAAGATTTTACGGAAGAGGCCTTGCCCGAGCCTTTGAATAAATCGGCTGGACCGGATGAAGATGAGGAAACTGTTCAACCGGGCGCGTTATCCGGCTCTGAAGAGACAAAACCTGTTATTGATTTTGATGCGATTTTTATACCCGATTCTCCCAAGAAAGCCGGCCTGATTATCCCGCAGCTTGCGTTTTATGATATCACCGATGTGTATCTGCTTGGAACCAATCTGTGGCATTCCGGTCAGTTGATTCAGATGGCTGGCCAGTATGCTCAGAAAGCCATACTTCCGGACGGTTTTTTTGCGGATAGTTCGTCAGCCGAAACCAGAAAATTCGTATCCCTGTTTCGGGAGGTTTACGGGGAGGAACCGGGATTTATGGAGGCCATCGCATACGATACCACCATGATGCTGTTTGATATGGTCCGCAATCCCGAAATTCAATCCAGAAAACAGCTCAGGGATCAACTGGCTGACATGAAAGCTGTTGACGGGGTTACCGGATCGACCTCCTTTGACCAAAGTGGAGAAGCCGTTAAACAGCTGTATCTTCTCAGAATAAAAGGGAATAAATTTATCGAATTGAACCGTCGTTGAGTTGAGACATCCGTTGTATTATGAATATTGCCTACCCGATATATAAATATATCACCTCCGGTCTGTTTCTGGCCGGTTTTCCTTTTTTCTGGGGATATGTCCGGCAGACAGGCCGCCGGGAAGATGAGATCCGCCAACGGTTGGGGTATTATCCCCCCGGACTGCCGTCCCGTCGTGCCGGCACACCGAATCTCTGGATTCATGCCGTTTCCGTTGGTGAGGTAAAGGCAGCGGTTCCGATTATCGAAGCGCTTGAAACGATGATGCCCGATGCCGCGTTTGTTTTGTCGACCACTACAAGCCGGGGGCAGGTTCTTGCCCGGGAGGTTTTTCCGGCCAATGTTTCAATCGTTTATGCGCCTGTCGACTATATCGGTGCGGTCCGCAGGGCGTTTTCGGCCATAGCACCGGATGCACTGGTAATTCTGGAAACGGAAATCTGGCCGAATCTGCTGGTCGAGGCTCACCGGAGGGGAATTCAGACGGCCATCGTAAACGGCAGGGTATCGGCCCGGACCATCAAAAATTATTTAAAGATAAAGCCCCTTGTCAAAGAGACCCTCGAATGTGTGGACGCTTTCAGCATGATCAGTGCGGCAGATGCCGAAAGAGTGAAGCGAATCGGTGCCCGGCGCCAAAAGATAACTGTCGGCGGGAATTCAAAATTTGATTTTCACCCTGGTGAATGTGATGCGTCGGTCACTGTCCGGATGAGACGGCTGTATAATGTAACCGGAGATCAGCCGGTAATTGTCGCCGGCAGCACACGACGTTCGGAAGAGCGTATTGTTCTCGATGCCTTTGCCAAAATTTGTCAGTTTTTTCCGGATACACTTTGCATCATTGCGCCGCGTCATATCGAGCGCGTGAATCTTATCGCGGATATGGTTAAAGACCACGGGATTTCATATCAGTTCAGCAGCGATCTGGATGGTAACGGGGCCATGCGAAATGCCCCGGTTGTGATCATCGATACGATCGGGGAACTGCAGAATACATACAGCATCGCTGCGATAACATTTTGCGGGGGAAGCCTGGTGCCTTTAGGGGGGCAGAACGTGCTCGAGCCTGCACGCTGGGCCAAGCCGGTTTTATATGGCCCTTCCATGGAAGATTTTCTGGATGCAAAAAATCTGCTCGAAAAAAGTGGGGGCGGCATTCCGGTAGCCGACGGAAACGAGCTGACGGAAAAGCTGTTATTTTATTTGTCCCATCCGGAAAAAGCAGCGCATGCCGGGCAGATGGCCCGACGTGCGGTGATGCAAAACCGGGGGGCTTCACAACGCCATGCCCGTGTGATTTATGAATTGCTTAATCGCTGATGATTTCTGAAAACGTCCGCATGCCCTGCACCCGATTTTCCGCCGATCGGGTAAAAGCCGGTAGGATAAGTCTCAAGGGATTATTCATTTTTCATTGAGCCCTGGCCGGTTGTTTCAAGCACGCTGAGCCATAATTTTGTTGTCGGATCGACCTGCTTGCGTTTTCCGGCTGAAGCGCTCATGGGCAGATGGACAAACTGATTGTTCCAGCGGCCGATAAGCACTTTTGTCTTACCGCTCATCCCGGCGTGAACCGCATCCCGTCCCAGAAAACTGCAGAATACATGATCATTTGCGTTTGCCGGCAGGCTTCTGATCATATAGCTGGGGTCAATATATTTCAGGGCGATGTCAATATCTCTGGCTTTAAAATAATTCATAATAACCTCTTTTATAAACAAACCGATATCTTTTAACCGGATATTGCCGGATTCGTCTTTTTCCTGATATGAGTCTTCGAAGAACTTTTGACCGGCGCCTTCCGCAACGACAATTACAGCATGCTTTTTGATTTTAAGGCGGCGTTCCAGTTTCGTCAGAAATCCATTCGGCCCTTCAAGATCAAAATCCACCTCGGGAATGAGCGTAAAATTAACCTCCGGCTGGGCCAGCGTGGCGGTTGCTGCGATGAATCCGGAATGGCGCCCCATGAGTTTGATCACTCCGATCCCATTCGGGTATCCTTTTGCCTCGTTATGAGCCCCTTTTATGGCCTGGGTCGCCACATCTACGGCCGTATCAAACCCAAACGTTCTGGATACCATGTAAATATCGTTGTCGATGGTTTTTGGGATACCAATTATGCTGATTTTCAGACCACGGCGGGTGATGCTGTCAGCGATCTTGGAAGCCGCGATCAGGGTACCGTCTCCTCCGATCATAAACAGGATACCGATATTCATTCTTTCGATGCTGTCTACAATTTCGTCGATATCCTGAGGACCTCGGGAAGAGCCGAGAATAGAGCCGCCCATTGCATTGATATTGGTAACGGTCTCGGGTTTAAGCTCCATCAGGTCGTGCCCGTATGCGGGGATAAATCCTTGCAGACCGTACCGGACGCCGATGATGTTTTTAACTCCGTATCCGTAATGCAGACTCAGAACAATGGATCGTATGATATCATTTAATCCGGGGCACAGTCCCCCACAGGTGACCAGTGCGCATTTAAGTTTGCTGGGATCAAAATATATCTTTTCTTTCGGGCCGGCCAGTTCAAACGACGGAATGGGTTGCCTTTGATTAAAAAGAGCGGTCAGACGGGTCAAATCCGAGTCGATAGCGATTCTGGCGGAATCCGGCACATATCGTTGACTTTTAATCGGAGTGTCGATCCTGGCAGTGCCTAACGTGGGAATGGTTGTATCGATCTGAACTGGTTCCATGGAGCCTTTTTTTGTCCTTTATGGTTTTTACGGAGACCGCAGCCCTTTTTTCCGGTTGAGAATCGATTTTTTTTTCATGGTCATCACCTGGAGGAAGGCCGTAACGAGCTGACGTTCACGGTCAAATCATGATCCGTTGAATTTAAATTCACCTTTACCTAAAATATCATGTAAATGCAAAATTCCAAGCACTTTTCCTGTATTATCGACAATGGGAAGCACGGTAATCTGATGCTGTTCCATCAGATTGAGCGCATCGTAGCCTGCTGTATCCGGATCGAGGGTTCGCGGCCTCAGGGTCATTATCTCATCTACGGATAAATCCAGAATCGGCCGTCTGGCGGCGATACATCTCCTGAGATCGCCGTCCGTGACGATTCCGGCCAGTGTCATGTCTGGTTCTACAACAAGGGTGACGCCCATTTCAAGTCGATTTATTTCCTCTATGGCTTCGCGCATGGAACAGCCTGTCCTGACATGTGGCATGCAGTTGCCGGTCAGCATGATGTCTTTGACCTGTTTGCAGAGTCTCTGCCCCAGCGCGCCACCGGGATGAATTTTTTTAAAATCGCTGGTTTTAAAATGTTTTTTGTTGATAAGGACGACCGCAAGGGCATCTCCCATGGCCAGAAGGGCGGTCGTGCTGGCGGTAGGGACAAGCCCCATCGGACATGCTTCCCGAACCACACCGACATCGATGACAACGTCGCTGCTTCTGGCCAATGTGGAGTGAATCCTGCCCGTAAACGCAATTACTTTGCAGCCGATCCTTCTGATGCTGGGAATAAGAATGTTCAGTTCATCGGTTTCGCCGCTGTTGGACAGCGCCAGAAAAATGTCATCCGGGCAAACCATACCCAAGTCCCCATGCATAGCCTCCACAGGATGCAAAAACAGCGACCGGGTTCCCGTGCTGTTTAATGTTGCAACAATTTTTCGTCCCACCGTACCTGACTTACCTATGCCGCCTACAATGACCCTTCCTTTGGAGGCACAGATCATTTCTACCATTTTTGAAAAATTTTCATCAATCCTGTCAATGAGTTGAAGAATGCCCTCGGCTTCAATCTGAAGAACTTCAATAGCTTGTTTAATGATCATGTTTGTATCGTCTTTTGTCTTTATCATGCGATGTTTTAGGTTTGTGCCTGTCCGAGGCAATTTTCAGCCTTGGATATTAATCATCAAAATCCATGATGCATCCTTCCGGTTAAAATTTTGTTCTTGAATTTGAAAAAATATCATGTTTCCGGTCGGATGCTGTCGAAAGGACTGCCTCTGAAAAAAAATAATCAAGCGGTCTGCATCGGGCGGTCGCTTTGGCACCAGATTATAGTAAATATAGAACATTATTTTTTATCATCCCGACAGCGCATGAGCAAGAGTTAATTTGAGCGTGACGGGGAATGCGTCCAAATCAGTTGAATAATATTTCACCCGGGTCGATATTTTTTAAATTCAGGCGGATTTATCAGGCGGCCGGATGCCCGAGCACCAACTGCCAGTTTTTCCGGTTGGGCGGGGCGTTAATTTTTATTTGACTTGTGGTTGGATTTGCATTATAAAATTTTGATTTTAACAGTTAAATCTGTAAATAAGCCCACATTACAGATCAAAGGGGGTGAATCAAATGATTTGCACAACAGTTCGAAAGGGCATGGAATGTCCCTTTATGACGGCAAACGGCTGTGGATATAAAGACGGATTCTGCCATGAGATTGTCGAAAAGTGTAAAGGCTGTTCTCGAAGCGCAGAATTTCCAACCGGCTGGTATTGTTCTGCTTGCCCGGAACCTGAAATGAAATGGAAAAACGGTAATTGTAATTTAGCCACCCATGTTTCAAAAGCGACTGCTGCCGCATCAGCCAAGATCAATCCGATCAAAGCTTCCAAACGGGGAAACAGATAATTTGGTTATCGATTTTTTGAACCCCGCTCCATTTGTGAGCGGGGTTTTTGTTTTATGGGTCTGGAAACCACCCCGGTATTTCCCATCTTTCCCAGCTTATTTTTCTGTTGACATATTATATGGGTAACGTATACAGAATTTAATTTGTCTTTTTAATTGTCATGCACAGGTTTGGATCTATCCAAAGCCGTCTGGCTTATTCATGCATCCATACTGCTTCGGGGCATCCATACTGCTTCGGGTATAAGCCCGCTTTGTTCCATCGGGTTTTTCGGAAAAGCGTTTTGGGTTTTTGTAATACAGGTGACGTTCAGAAATCATGGGCAACTGAAACTCCGGGCGTGTATTCTCCGGGATGCTGACAGATGAAGGTCGCTTCGAATTTGTTCATTCGGAATGAATTTCCGAACAATGCGGTGTGTCGATATAAAATACAATGGCTGAAACATATGGGCGCATGTGCAGAAGGAAGGGTGAATCTTCCTCCTGCCGTATCCCAGGATATGGATATCGAAAGGTCCCTATTGGTAGGGGCATATGGTACTATCGAAGCCCATTTGGCCGACGCTGTAATACGGGATATTAATAATGGAAGGAAGACAACACAATATGAATATATTGGCAGAACATCTCAATCAAAGAATACGGAAAGGAAATCCTCATATATACGAGATGCTGTCAACTGTCGGCAGACAGATATTTTTTCCGAAAGGAATCTTGAGCCAGGGCGCGGAAGCCAGGGATAAGGCCTGGCATCTGAATGCCACCGTAGGTATCGCGCTGGAAGAAGGCAAGACCATGTATTTTGATTCGATTATGAGCTCCATTGATGGCATCCTGCCGGAGGAGTCACTGACCTATGCATCTTCATATGGGATTGGCGCCTTAAGAAAAGTATGGAAAGAGGCGCTTTATCAGAAAAATCCTTCTCTTGAAAACAAGGTCGTCAGCCTTCCGATCGTGACCAGCGGTATAACGCATGCAATCAGCCTGTTTTCGGATTTATGGCTTGATCCGGATGACGTGGTTATTCTCCCGGATATGTTCTGGGGCAATTACCGGCTGATTTTCGAAACCCGAAATGGGGCGCGAATCAGTCAATATTCTCTGTTTTCGGAAGACGGCGGATTTAATTTTTCCGGGTTCGAGCAGAAATTGAAAGAAGAAGCCCGGCAGAATGCCAAAATTGCTGTTTTGCTCAATTTTCCTCACAATCCAACAGGTTACACGGTAACCCGGGACGAAGGCTGTCGGATTGTGGATATATTGACCGAAGTGGCAGAGGGGGGAACCGATATTATCGTTGTCGTCGATGATGCTTATTTCGGGTTATTTTATGAAGACCAGACCATAAAAGAATCGCTGTTTGCCCTTCTATGCGATCGACATCCCAGGCTGCTTGCGATAAAGTTGGACGGAGCAACGAAGGAGAGTTTTGTCTGGGGACTTCGAGTGGGTTTTATTACATACGGATCTGTCATCCAGGGTCAGACAGGTGAGGTTTACGATGCACTGGAACAAAAAACCGCTGCATGTGTCCGTGCCACTATTTCCAATGCGTCGCATCTGGGGCAGACTATTGTATTGAAATCCATGCGGAATGTGAATTTTCAGAATGAAAAGAAAGAAAAATTCGAAATACTCAAACGACGTGCAAGGCAAGTCAAAGAGGTCATCAGTGATAAAAAATATCACGATGCATGGGATTCATATCCGTTTAATTCCGGGTATTTCATGAGTATCAGGCTCAAGTCCGTGGATGCTGAAACTCTCCGGTGCCACCTGCTGGAACGCTACGGCGTGGGCTTGATTTCATTAGGCACTTCAACGTTGAGAATTGCGTTTTCATGTCTGGAAGAAGGCAATATTCAAGAGCTGTTTGACATCATTTATCAGGGAGTTAAAGACCTCGAAGAAGTCAATGCATAATGGGTGTGTTATCCCGATTCCATAAACGGATCGATTCGTCAGCCCGTAAGGCGGGAACATTCCGGATAGCCGTTGCCTGGAAATGGGCAATCCGGTTTGCCCTGATTGGTTTGATCGCCGGTCTGGGGTCGATCGTGTTCAATTATATGTGTCAGCTGGGCACGCATTATTTCATGGATTTGATGGCGGGTTACCGCCCCCCTGCACCGGCCGGTGAACATCATCTGATTCCGCCGACCCATACCCCCTTCAACCGATGGGTGCTGTTGTTTCTTCCATGTTTCGGCGGGATTGTCAGCGGATGGCTGGTGTACACATTTGCTCCGGAAGCCGAAGGTCACGGAACCGATGCCGCTATTGATGCCTATCACCGGCGGGGAGGATATATTCGCGGCCGGGTTCCGTTTATAAAAACCATCGCATCTGCCGTGACGCTGACTACGGGAGGCTCTGGCGGGCGCGAAGGACCGATAGCCCAGATTGGAGCCGGTTTTGGATCGTTTCTGGCGACCCGGCTGAAATTGTCCGATAGTGAACGGCGAATCATGATGGCAGCCGGTGTCGGTGCCGGTGTCGGAAGTATTTTCAGGGCTCCGCTGGCCGGCGCACTGTTTGCTGCCGAAGTGCTTTATCGGGACCCGGAATTTGAGTCCGAAGTGATTATTCCTGCCGGGATCTCGTCTGTAGTGGCCTACTGTGTGTTTTGTCTGGTGTTCGGCTGGGGATCGTTGTTTCAATCTCCTGATTTTCTATTTCGAAATCCGCTGGAACTTGGTCCATATCTGGTGCTGGCACTGGTACTGGTTGCTGTCGGCATTGTTTACATTAAAACTTTTTACGGCATCAACGGCCTGTTCAAGCGGCTCCATGTCCCCAATCATATTAAACCGGCCATTGGGGGCCTGTGTACCGGTATTGTCGGTTTTTTCCTGCCCCATACCCTGGCATTCGGATACGGTTTTGCTCAGCAGGCCCTGCACAGTGAACTGACCATCCCATTTTTGTTTACACTTGCCATCGGCAAGATTATCACCACATCCTTTTCCATCGGGTCCGGAGGAAGCGGGGGCGTTTTCGGCCCATCGATCGTTATCGGCGGTGCCACGGGCGGAGTGGTTGGCCAGCTGTTTCACCTGATCATGCCGGCAGTGGTGACAGCGCCCGGGGCGTTCGTCGTGGTAGGCATGGCGGGATTTTTTACAGCCGTGTCAAATACACCGATTTCCACCATTATTTTTGTCAGTGAAATGACCAATTCGTATCATCTGCTCTTGCCTAGCATGCTGGTATGCTCGGTCAGTTATCTGGCTTCCCAGAAATGGACGATCTATTCGAAACAGGTCAAAAATAAAATTGACTCACCGGCACACGCAGGGCATTTTTTTGTGGATATTCTCCAGACGATACGGGTCAAGGATTTGATGCATCTGCTCAAGGATGTGAAACAGATCCCGGAGCGTATGTCGTTTTCAGAATTCAGAATATTTTTTTCAAAAACCAAGCAGCATTATTTTCCGGTGGTAAACCAGCACAACCGGCTGACCGGAATTTTTTCAAGCACCGATATCCGGGGCGTCCTGTTTTCCCAGGGCATCGAGCAGCTTGTGGTCATGAAGGACATCGCCACTACGGATATCATTGTGACGACACCTTCGGAGGATCTGAATTCAGTACTTAAAAAGTTTACGATAAAAAATATCGACAGCCTTCCGGTGGTCAGTGAGGATGATCATTCGGTCCTGATCGGAATGTTAAACCGGAGGGAAGTGATTACATTTTATAATCAGCGGATCGAAGAGATGAAAAGCAGGACCGCCAGCTGACGGCCTGTTGAACGGTTGCGCGACGGATCAATAATAGACCTGTTTCAGAAACAGTCCATGTGCAGGAGCGGTGGGACCGGCCAGTTTCCGGTTTTTTGACCTGATAATCCTGATGATATCTTCCGCCGTGAGCTTCGCACTTCCGACACATACAAGCGTTCCTACCATATTCCGGACCATGCATCTCAGAAAGCCGTTCGCTTCCACATCGATGAAAATATGTGCGTCATCTTTTATGATCAGGTCAACCTTCATAACGGTTCGAATCGTATGGGGCCTGGGGCTGCCGGTTTTTTCAAAAGATTTGAAATCATGGGTGCCAATCATATGAGCGGCGCCTTTTTTCATTTCATCCACATTCAGATGCCTGCGGACAAACCATGCATATTGACGATTCACCGCAGACGGGATTTCTCGATTCAAAATGCAGTAACGATACGTTTTGCTTTTTGCATCAAATCGGGCATGAAATTTTATATCGGTTTGTTCACATGACGTAATGACGATATCATCGGGCAGGAGGCTGTTTAGTCCTTTTAGAAATACCGGCGGCGTCAATGCAGTGGGACACTTGAAATTTGCCACCTGGCCCAGTGCGTGGACACCGGCATCTGTTCTTCCGGAGCCGTTTAATATGATGATCTCTCCGGTCATGGTGTGCAAGGCTTTTTCGATTTTTTCCTGAACCGTCGGATGATGTTTTTGTCTTTGCCAGCCATGGTAAGCGCTTCCGTCATATTCGATAACGAGTTTGAAATTTTTGGGTGTTTCTTGACGCATAACTCGGATCAATCCGGTTCGGAAAATGGTTTGTCTCTTCAGCCCGAACAGCGACAATGCTGCATCTGTTCATCCGAAAGGCGGCAGGCCTGATGCCGTGAGGTATAAATGTAACGTAAAAATCAAAAAAATATCATAAGTTGCAGAGTAGATCAATTGCCATTTTCGGGCTTGATCATAACTGCGGCCACCATGTCACGGGGTCCGTCCCGCCCATTGCCGGCATCTTTTCCCCGGATCGCGCCATGTCGTACGCCGGCAACGGGCGGGACTCAGAGGATACGCACAGCAAAATATGGCCGCAGTTATGATCAAGCCCCCATTTGGTACAGGCCTTCAATACCGGTTGCAGGAAATTTACGTCAGTGATATCGAGTATATTCAACTCCGGCGCTCAAAAGATTCATGATGGTAACCGCAGCAATGCGGTTCGGATGTCGGGGGATAAATTCCGGGCCCGGCACAGAAGCCGAAGAGGCCGGAAGTTATCGTTTCAGCATGGAATATCGCAGTGATCCATAATCAAGGGCGTCTATTGTGCCTGAATAAAATGGTTATGTGGATTGACATTATGCCGGTATTCTGTCAAATGAAATCGGCAACAAGCCAATCAGAATCAGTGATTATCCAAAAATAGTTTTTCAGTTAAAGCCGGAGGATGTTATGATTCCAAAAATAAAGAAAATTCTTTTTGCCAACGATTTGTCCTATAATTCTAAATTTGCGCTTGCTTATTCGGTGAGCCTTGCCGGATGTTACGGGTCGAAAGTGATAGTACTGCACGTGCTTGAAGAAATTTCTGAAAGTCTGGATAATTCGTTAGCCCCCTATTTTGGAGAATCTAAATGGAAATCACTGAAAAATGAGATTTCTTCTGAAACCATTGAACTGCTTGAAAAACGGGTGGTTTCTTTCTGTAAAGAAACCAATGAAGAAATGGGACAGCACACATTCCAGGCGGATGAAATTATCGTTAAAACAGGAAAACCCTCTGATGTGATTATCCTGGAGGCTGAAAAGAATGCCTGTGATTTAATTATTATGGGAACCCATGGCCATGGCGGTTTTAAGGAAACCCTGATGGGAAGTAATTCAAAACGGGTGATCAGAAAAAGCAAGATTCCCGTTTTGGTGATACCCCTGCCCTGATGGGGCGGGGTGCTTATTAACGCTAACGTATCTGAAGAGAAATTGAAAGATGAAAAATAATATTATCAAATGCAAAGGCTTTAAATTCAGTGGGGTTGCCGCGGGTCTGAAAAAAAATAATCATAACGACCTCGGGCTTATTTTTTCTGAAACTGAGGCAACTGCGGCCGGGGTGTTTACCAAAAACAGAGTCCGGGCCGCACCGGTTATTCTGGATAAAGAACGGGTAAAGTCGGGTGTCGCCCAGGCCGTAATTGTAAACAGCGGTAATGCCAATTGTTGTGCCGGCAGTCGATCCATGGCAGATTCAATTGCCATGGCCCGCTGTGCAGCAGATGAACTGAATATTTCAGATGAACGGGTGCTGGTGGCCTCCACCGGGGTCATCGGGCAGCCGTTACCTGTAGAAAAGATAGCGGCTGCCGCTCCCGAACTGATCCGTTCATTGAAAGAAGATGGCATCATGGATCTGGCAACCGCCATAATGACCACGGACACGGTTCCCAAAGTCGTTTCACGACAGGCCGACATTGACGGGGTTCCGTTTACGGTGGTTGCAGTGGCTAAGGGGGCCGGAATGATACGGCCGGATATGGCCACGATGCTTTGTTTTGTCTGTACGGATCTCAAAGTTTCTTCCAATGTGCTGGCACGGGTTCTTTCTCCTGCCGTAGACCAGTCATTTAATCGGATTACGATCGATGGCGATACCAGCACCAACGATTCCGTACTGCTTCTGGCAAATGGCCGTTCAGGGGCTGAGATTCTCACTGCGGATCATGAAAGGTTATTTCAGGAAGTTCTCAATGACCTTCTGTTCGAGCTTGCTAAAATGATCGTCAGAGACGGTGAGGGGGCAACCAAGCTGATCGAGGTTGTGGCCAAGGGCGCGCTGTCGGATGCGGATGCCAGGCGTGTTGCCGAAACGGTTGCCAATTCCAGTCTGGTCAAGACAGCGTTTTTTGGTGAAGATGCCAATTGGGGCAGAATTATTGCCGCTGTCGGCCGGGCCGGTGTTCCGGTTGAGCCGGATCGCATTGATATCTATTTTGATGACGTAATGATGGCGCAAAACGGGGTGAGTTGCGGACAAGCTACGGAAGAGCCGGCGACTCGAGTGCTCCGGAAACCGGAGTTTACCGTTACCGTGGATTTGAATTCCGGGAAAGGACAGGCGACCGTATTTACCTGCGATTTTTCGGTGGATTATGTGAAAATCAATGCCGATTACAGGAGCTGATTCAATTGAAAATCGATCCGAATCAGCCGGATCAGAATGTTGTGCAACGGGATTGATGCGGCTTCAGAAATTTTTGTCGGCGGCCGGGATCTGTTCCAGGCGTCAGGCTGAGGTCCATATCCGGCAGGGACGCGTTACCGTAAACGGCAAAATTGTCACCGAGCTTGGAACCCGCGTGGATCCGGACCTGGATCGGGTCGAATTTGACGCCAATCCTGTCGAGTACCATCAGGAACTGGTTTATATCGCGTTGAACAAGCCAAAAGGGTATGTCACGAGCTGCCTTCAGCCGGGAGATAAAGTGGTCATCGATCTGGTTGATATCGCCCGGAGGCTCTATCCTGTCGGGCGGCTGGACAAGGATTCCACCGGTCTGCTGCTCTTGACCAATGATGGCAGGATTCATCATGGCCTCTCGCATCCTTCATTCGATCACGAGAAAGAGTATGACGTATCGGTATCGATGCCTATTGCTGCCAGCGCGCTGGGGAAGTTGAAAAAAGGCATGTCCATAATGGGGAAAAAGACCAGAGCCGCCGATGTCCGGCGCATTGATTCAAATCGGTTTACGATTGTGCTCAAAGAGGGCAGGAATCGTCAGATTCGGCGGATGGTCGGAAAAATCGGAAACAAGGTGACGCAGTTAAAACGGATTCGCATTGCGCATATCCGGTTGGGGGGGCTTGCCGAAGGTGCCTGGCGATATCTGACGGATACGGAAAGAAAAGAGTTGATTCGATCAATTTCTATGAATGCCGCAAAAAATGATAAAGTATAGCTTATGAATTGGGTATCGGTCATATTTAATCTTATCGGCGGGCTGGGTATATTTTTATATGGAATGAAGACCATGTCTTCCGGCCTTCAGCTGGTTGCCGGAAATCGCATTAAAAAATTTTTTGCCTTATTAACCCATAACCGGGTGATGGGGGTCATGGTCGGTTTGAGTGTCACGGCCATTATCCAGTCGAGTTCAGCCACCACGGTAATGGTCGTGGGCTTCATCAATGCAGGCCTGATGGAACTGTCCCAGGCGGTCGGTATTGTGATGGGGGCCAACATCGGCACAACGATAACCTCTTGGATTATCGTTATTAAAATTACCCGATTTGCCCTTCCGATACTCGGCATCGGTGTGGGCTTTTATCTGTTTTCAAAAAACAAGAAAGTCAGAAATTTCGGACAGATTGTGCTTGGTTTCGGCATGCTGTTCTTTGGCCTCAAACTGATGGAAACGGCGTTTTATCCGCTTCGGGCCGATCCGCAATTTCTTCCGTTTTTTGCGCAGTTTAATGCGGATACAATCTGGCAGATCGTAAAATGTGTGTTTGCAGGTTTAGTGTTGACCGTCGTTATCCAGTCAAGTTCTGCGACGGTAGGAATTACCATCGCGCTTGCCAATCAGGGGCTGCTAACATACCCTGCGGCGGCGGCAATGGTTCTCGGAGAAAATATCGGAACGACGATTACGATGGAGCTGGCATCCATAGGAACAAATTTTAATGCCAGAAGAGCAGCGCATTTCAATGCCCTGTTTAATGTAATTGGCGTTGTCTACGTTATCCTGCTGTTCCCGTGGTTTATTAAAATTGTGGATTGGGCAGTTCCGGGGGCCATGGATTTTGTAGGCCCTGACGGTACCAAGCCGTACATCGCCGCGCATATTGCGGCCGGCCATTCGATTTTCAATATTTTTAATACGATACTATTGGCTCCCTGTGCCGGCTGGCTCGTCAGGCTCGCAATATGGCTGGTGCCGGGTGAGAAGGGGACGGCGGAAAAGCACCTTGAATATATCGACTACGGGTTCATATCCACCCCTCCGATTGCCATGGAACAGGCAAAAAAAGAAGTTGAAAAGATGGCATCCATGGTCATGGATATGCTCAACTGGAGCGAGATCCTGCTGACCGGACAGAAAAATGATCATGATCTGGAGGAACGTCTGTTTAAATATGAAAATATTATCGATACCCTTCAGGCGGAAGTGTCTCATTTTCTCGCCGAGCTGCTGCAAAGTTCGCCCGGGGGCGATGTTTCCGAGGATATCCGGCGGTATCTCCGAATTGTGGATGAGTATGAAACCGTTGCCGATTATTGTGAACTGCTGACCAAATACAATATTCGAAAGCGTGAATCCGGTTTACAATTTTCCAGTGAAGCTTACGCGAATATAATTGAAAGTTATAAATCGTTGAGAGAATATCTTGAATTGTGTGTTCCCAAGCGGATCGAAATCAAGACAACCCTGCTGCATGAGGTGGACTCAAAGGGCAAATCCATCCAGAAGATGATTAAACGATTCAGGAATGAACATATTCAGAGGCTCAACAACAAGGAATGCGATGTGTTAACCGGCCTGTTGTTTAATGATGTACTGACGGCGCTGCAGAGTATCCGGTCTCATGCACACAATATCGCTCAGGCGGCAGCCGGAATGAAATAGGTTTTTTTTCAGAAACAGTCTATGGAGTATTGTTTGGTCACCATGCGCTACGAAGGTCCCATTTATCGTCCTCCCAGCGAGGCGGATTCACTGCTGATTCAGGCGACGGTTGGTTGCCCGCATAACCAGTGTACGTTTTGTATGGTATACCGAAACGGGCCCCGGTTCAAAATCCGGAGTGTCTCTGATATCCGGGAGGATATTCTCGATGCACGACGGGTGTACGGCTCCGGTATCCGGACGTTGTTTTTTCCGGCCGGCAACACCATTGCGATGAAGACCGATGATCTGAGCGAGATCTGCCGGTTTGCCCGACAGGTGTTTCCGGATCTGGAACGGATCACCGTATACGGCTCTTCCCGGTATATTCACCAGAAGGGGCCGGAAGACCTGAAACGGCTGGCTGAAGCCGGATTGTCCCGGATACATGTCGGACTGGAATCCGGGGATGATGTCGTTCTCGCCCACATCCGGAAGGGGACTTGCAGCCGCCAGCAGATCGAGGCCGGTCGATGGACCATGGAAGCCGGTATTGAACTGAGTCTCTATGTGATGCTGGGCATCGGGGGCCGGGTGCGAAGCGAATCCCATGCACGGGAAACGGTGAAAGTTCTGAACGAAATTTCTCCGGATTTTATCCGGCTGAGAACGTTCGTCCCCAAGATCAATACGCCTCTGTTGAAAGAAGTTGAAGCAGGTTCTTTTCATATGCTCGGCCCCCATGGCGTTCTTCTGGAAACGAGAACGCTGGTCACCGACCTTCAGGTCGCTTCCTGGCTGGCCAGTGATCATTATACCAATTACATTCATATCGAAGGACGGCTTCCGGATGATAAATGCCGGATGCTGCAGACCATTGACAACGCCCTGAAACGGGAGGAAAATACATTCAGACCCTTTTTTGTCGGGACGGAATAATTTTACTCTCTCATGGGGTTAACCTGCCTTGGAGATCATTTGATGATTACTTTTGAATCATTATGTCAGCGAAACGATAAAATTGCGGTTGTCGGCCTTGGGTATGTGGGGCTTCCTCTGGCCGTCAGCCTGTCAGATCATTTTGAAGTTGTCGGGTTCGATAAAAATTCTGAACGTGTTGAAGCGCTTCGATCCGGTTGTGACCGGACGCTGGAAGTGTCATCTGAGCGGCTCAACCGCTCGGCGGTGATGTTTACCAGCAGTGCAGCTGATCTTGCAACTTGCCGGTTGATTATTGTGGCGGTTCCTACCCCCATTGATCAGTACCGTATTCCGGATCTGGAACCGGTGCGCAGTGCTTCGGGTACCGTGGGTAAGAATCTGGCGGCGGGGTCCTGTGTGGTTTATGAATCCACCGTTTATCCCGGCGTTACGGAAGAGGTGTGTGTGCCCATTCTGGAAAGGGAATCGGGGTTGGTTTCCGGCAGGGAATTTACCGTCGGGTATTCACCCGAACGGATCAATCCGGGTGATAAAGTCCATAGGCTTGAAAATATCGTCAAGATCGTATCCGGCTCGGATGAGGCGACCCGTCAGCTTCTGGTTCAGGTATACGCAACGGTTGTTTCAGCCGGCATCCATGAGGCCTCTTCAATCAAGGTGGCCGAGGCCGCAAAAGTAATCGAAAATACTCAGCGGGATATCAATATCGCCCTGATGAATGAATTGGCCATGATATTTGACCGGATGCAGATTGATACGCTGGAAGTTCTGAAAGCTGCCGGCACCAAATGGAATTTTCTACCCTTTCAGCCGGGACTGGTAGGGGGTCACTGCATCGGGGTCGATCCCTACTATCTGACGTTTAAAGCCGAATCCCTCGGGTATCATCCGGAGATGATTCTGGCCGGCCGAAGGATCAACGACGGGATGGGAAAGTATATTGCTGAACGAACGGTAAAAATGCTGATCAGCGCCAATAAACAGGTCAGGGGCGCCCGGGTGGCCGTGCTGGGCCTGACGTTCAAGGAAAATGTGCCGGATCTTCGAAACACGCGGGTAGTGGATATCATCAGGGAATTGAAAGATTATGGGATTGACGTGATCGTCCACGATCCATGTGCCGACAGCACGGAAGCAAACGCGTATTATGGAGTTGAGCTGCGGGATATGACTGATATCCGGGGGATGGATGCGGTTATCGTAGCCGTAAGCCATAAATTGTATGTGGATATGGGGATGTCCCGTATCGCAGGACTTTGCAGCGATGGTATTCCGATTCTCATTGATGTGAAAGGGGTGTTCGGCGCTGAACCGTCGGAAACAGGGCATATCGCGTATTGGCGACTTTGAGTGCTGAAAATTCGGGATTCTGCCCGGATGCTCAGCGGCAGGGATTTTCCGCGCGGATATGCGCGGGCAATACATCATTTGTTTTTCGCTTGCTGCTGGCCGCTGCCGCCGTTAACCGTTTGTCAGCATACGGGTATCCGATGAGATGATGGTAAGATGCGGACGGGATCAGGACCAATGAAAGAGCTGGCGAATTATTATCAGCTGGTAGGCAGGGTAGATGACCTGTGTCGGAAAATCCGGCAGGATTATAGCGAAGAGATGGTCTGCAAAAAGGGCTGCGCCGGCTGCTGCCGACATATTTCGATATTTCCGGTCGAAGCGGCCGCGTTATCCGTTGCATGCAATCATCTTTCCCCGGATCTGGCCGATCATATCAGAAGCAACGCGGGCAGGTCTTCACCGGGAGGGGGCTGCCCCCTTCTTGAGAACAGCATCTGCCTGCTTTATCCGGCGAGGCCGATCATCTGCAGGACCCATGGCTTTCCAATTCTTCTCAATCGGGACGATGAACCGAAAGTGGATTACTGCCCGTTGAATTTCAAAGCCAAAGAGATATCCTCATTTCCGTCCGGACACCTGATTGATCTTGAACATCTCAATCAGCTGCTTGTCATGATCAATGCCCTGTTTTTGGAACAGTGCGGTTCGCCCTCCGGCTTGCCGGAACGGTTGACAATTGCCGAATCGGTACGGATGCCGGTTCAATCATTCCGGACGGTGCGTTAAGTGTGCCATCGTATCGTATCATTTCAGAGACATGTATAAAGGCGGGCATCTGATGAAAATACTGATTTTTGGAATTTGTCGCTGACCATGTCATGCTCAGTCGGGATAAAAAAGTAAAATTTTCGGATCTATGCTTTATGACAAGCTCAGGTCAAAGGGGATTTGACGCCGCGGCGCAAAGCGCAAGTGCTGTCAGATCTGCCGGAGGCGGTTGATTGTGACTGAAAAGTTACCGCCTATATTGGATAAACAGCTGTACCGGAGCTGCTTCGCCTTTGACGTGTGAAACATCACGGAAAACGGCTTGTTATTTGTAGTGATAAAATGGTTGCCAGCCATGGAGTCAGTAAAAATTTTAGAAAAACGAATAATTTTCTTGACCTTTGAGAAAGATATGATATCCTGTGGCAAATCTAATAAAGAAGGCTCGTTTTTGATGAGCGGGCTGGTTTCGTTACTGAAGGAAAAAACCATTTGCCAAAGTGGTAGCCTGCAGTTTGGAACCTTGCGAATTTTTTTTTAATAAGGAGTGTGTCACAATGGCTAATGGAATTGTAAAATGGTTTAACAGCAGCAAAGGCTTTGGCTTCATTGAACAGGAAGATGGTCCGGATGTATTTGTTCATCATTCAGGAATCAATGCAACCGGTTTCAAGACTCTCAATGAAGGCGACCGGGTTACATTTGATATTGAAAAGGGCCAGAAAGGCCCTGCTGCAGTAAATGTAACTGTGGTTTAGTCCTGCAATTTCTGAGTTTTAAGGGTATTCCATCAGATCCGGATGGAATACCCTTTCTTTTTGATAAATATCTGCCATGGACTGATCCGCATCCAGCCCCCCCCTCCCGACAATCATCTTTACTTAATCCAACAGGACAGGAATTTTTGTTTTCAGATTGATTCTATCAGCAGGTTACAGACTGAAGGCACGCTGGGCTTGAGGGAAGGTCGCGTTCCTCCCCTGAGGATATAATAAGATAAAAGCCGCTCGTCTGTTGCTTTAAACAAAGGGTTCCTCCAGCGATAGCGCGTCTCAGTCCTGCCCGCGCAGGACGCTGATTTGATTGTTCCGAGCCTCCCGCCATTGCATGAAAATTTGTTATTCCCGTGTGTTACCGAAGCAGCACGGTTTGTTTTTTACTGCCTTAGTTGTTTTAAGCTTGGAATTGATTCAGTTTTATGATTATGTCTGTTCTATTTGACAAAAAATCGGGAAAGAATATATTGGCCAGCTGATATTAGCCATCAGTTCGTTCAATACAAAAGAGGTCTCGATCATAACTGCGGCCAGATCTTTCTATGTGTAGCCTCGGAGTCCCGCCCGTTGCCGGCATCCCCCGGATCGGGCTGGAGAAGCCGGCAATGGGCGGGACGGACTCCGCGACATTGTGGCCGTAGTTTATGATTAAGCCCACAAAAGATATAGTGACCATCTTGAATCCATGGTTGAAGAACGGATAAAAAAACAAGCTGAGTCAAACCGTTGGCGTCCTCAGAAAAACTCAGTCCGGAAAAATACAGGCCGAATTGATGGAATCGCAAAAGCAAATTTTCAATAATATTGATTTTCTTCCGGATGCCACCTTTGCAATTGACATCAATGGCCGGGTGATTGTCTGGAGCCGGGCGATTGAAGAAATGACCGGAATCAAAGCGGAGGCAATGCTCGGAAAGAATAACTATGAATACAGCATTCCCTTTCAAGGCCGCAGAACACCGATGGCCATTGATCTGATCCTAAATCCAGACCAAACCGTTGACGGCCGGTATACGGTGTTTCAGAAAATAAAAGGCTGCCTGATTGTAGAACTGTGGGTTTCACATCTGGGAGAAACACCGTGTTATTTGTGGGGTAAGGCAAGTCCGATATATGATACGAACGGACGCCGCATGGGTGCGATTTTGTCGATCCGGGATATCACGGAACAGAAAAAATCAGAAAAAGCCTTAAAGGAGAGCGAGGAAAAATTCAGGAGTATCTTTGCGCAGTCTCCGATTGGCATTGAATTTTATGATTCTGAGGGGCGGCTGATGGATGCCAATTCAGCGGGTATGGGAATTTTTGGCATAACGGATATCAGTGAAATCAATGCCCTGCCTATTTTTGAATATTTTAATTTTCCGACGCAGGCCAGGGAAAAAATGTTGAGGTATGAGCCCGTACGGTTTGAAATGGGTTATGACCATGATGAGGTTCGAAAAAATAATCGTTATCGGTCATCAAAATCCGGGAAGGTCGTTTTTGATGTGGTGGTCTCGCCAATTGTATTGGCTGAGGAGGATTCGTTTAAGGGATGGCTGGTATTATATCAGGATATAACCGAACGGAAACGGTCTGAGAGCCGTATTCAAAGCCTGACCCATCAGCTGTTAAAGGCAAGGGAGGCGGAAGGCCAGAGAATTTCAAGAGATTTGCATGACAGCGTGGCCCAGGATCTTTCGACACTGCGAATCGGATTGGAAACATTGTTTGATCATCAGGCCCGGGTCCCTTCGGATATTAAGCGACGGGTTTCAGAGTTGTCTGCAACACTTCAGAATACGATCAGGACGGTCAGGGATATATCTTATGATTTGCACCCGCCATATCTGGAAAACTTCGGGCTTGCCCAGGCGGTATGTCAATACGCAGGTGATTTTGAGGAAAAATCGCAACTGGAAGTGGAAGTCATTCAAGCCGGTCTGGATGGGCTGACGCTGGATTTTGACACGGAAATCAATCTGTATCGAATCGTTCAGGAGGCGTTGAACAATGTTTGGAAACATGCGAATGCCAGCAGGGTTATTATTAAACTGGTCGCCTCATATCCCAATATAATTCTGCGTGTTAAAGATGATGGCAATGGTTTTAAGGTCAAAGAGTATATGGAATTTTCTGCATCCGTAAAACCGATGGGACTGAGGAGTATGGAGCAGAGAGTCCGCCTGCTTGATGGGCAATATCGTATCATGTCCGAGCCTGCCAGGGGAACTGAAATTTTTGTAGAAGTGCCGTTCAAAGAGAAGCCGGAAAGTGGATAGACAGTCCTTTTTTTACGAAAAAGAAAACGAACCCAAAAAAATCATCCTCGCCACACCGCCCTTCGGGCTGACCTTCACTTCCCCGGATACAGGCGCGCTCCCTATGAAACTCGTTGTGCTCAGGCAGTCACCCCGACGGATCGCCTGTTTCGGTTGGTAAACGCTTTCTTCAAGCCGTTTTTTGAACGCACACGCTAATTGGAGAACTCGTCTGGGCAAATCAATCCCCCTGGGACTCGGTTTTTATGAAAACAGATGTTGCAAAATATGTCATACCTTGTTAATAAACATAAACATTATTAAAACCATATCTGCGATGGAGAAAAATTTATGTCAGGTTCCACTTTTGACCTGTTTATTCAACGTGTATTTGATGCAACCGGTATACGCTCTCAGAATGAACTGGCCTCGGTTCTGGGGGTTAACCGTTCCGCCATCACTCAGGCCAGAAAGAAAAATTCGGTGCCGGATAAATGGGTGCTGAAATTGTTCCGGAAATACGGATTGAATCCGGATTGGATTGAAAGTGGCCTGGGGGCATCATTTACAAATGCGGCGAAGGATTGCCATGATGATTTTATTTTTGTCCCCAAGGTGAAAGCCCGGCTTTGCGCCGGAGGTGGATCGTTTGAAGTTGGGGCTGGAATTGAGGGATATTATTCGTTTCAGTATCAGTGGCTGAAGCGGAAAGGCGCGTCTTCCCGGATGGTAATGATGGATATTACCGGAAACAGTATGGAACCGGAAATGAAAGACGGGGATACGGTTCTCATTGATCAGGATCAGAAAGATATCCTGGCCGGAGCCATATACGCGGTGGGTGTGGACGATACTATCATGATCAAACGGCTGGAAAAGCGGCCCCATAAACTTGTATTGCTCAGTGATAATGTGGATTATTCTCCGATTTATCTGGACATAAAGGAAATTGACAGTATTCGAATCATCGGAAAGGTGCTCTGGATCTGCAGGGAGGTGACGTAATGTCTGAACGGGAAGCCTGTCGGTTAAAAACAGCAATTACCGTGAGTCCTGGCAAATTTTCTTGCAGACCGCAGAGCCTCCGCGTTTCTTATACAGTCACTTAACGGCGATATTGTTCGACCACACTCCGGAACGATGGATGAAAATATGATCGAGCCCGGTTGGGGCTTAAGGCGTCGAATTCAGGTGGTATTTTTTTTGCCGCAATGTTTATTAATATAAACAAAAAAATATATAACTCAACAGATGCGATATGCCAGGAGGTATGATGAAACGAACGTACGTAAAGCATTTCATATTCGGGTTGGTGTGGGTGACTGGTTTGTTACTTGCCGGCAGTGACAGCGATTATATGCCGTGGGCCAATCTGACAGGCGTTGCTGCCTTTTTCGCGGCATCCTGGTTGATGAACGGCAGACAGTTGAGATCTGTTTTCGGAAAGCGATATCAGCCTTCAGTAAAAAGATCTGCAGCCTCGTATATGGTGCCATCCGTAAGTGCAACGTATGAGCATCACACTTGCAGGCCGGTCGGCTGATTCATAAATCTGCCAACGGGTTTCAGAAATTGGGTTTGATCATAACTGCGGCCATATTTTGCCGTGCGTAGCCTCTGAGTCCCGCCCGTTGCCGGCGTACGACATCCCCCGGATCGTGCTGGAGAAGCCGGCAACGGGCGGGACGGACCCCGTGACATTGTGGCCGCAGTTATGATCAAGCCCCAGAAATTTTTTCAAACGGCCGGGGATTTGAAAATCCCGTTGCTTTGCGTTTCTGCATTTATTAGAATCTTCTAAAGATATTTCTGCAAACGTTTCGGTAGGATATGGCGTCACCGTGCCGGGTCTTGGATTTTTGATTTTTTCGGGTGCGATGGGCTGAGCGGCTGGCATGTCTGTTCGACTTGAATCTGGAAAAATTAAAAATTTTCGATCGGGCACTATCAAACAAAAAGGAGCATTCCATGAAAAAGACATTTCTGGAAATTTGTTTTATGCTGGTAGTCGGTGTCGCCGCGTTTTCAGGCCTGACGGCTGCCCAGGTGAATCCACCCCCGGAAGAGGCGTCGACAATAACGCAGGATAATATTGAGAAAGGGCTGCAGTACTGTCCTAATTGCGGTTGTTGTTTCGGTCCATCCTGTGACTGGCGTATGGGTATGGGCAGGGGCAGGGGGATGAAAATGAGAGGGGGGATCAACTCCCGCGGGTGTGGGGACCAAATGATGGGACGCGGATATGGTAAACAGTGCCGCATGATGCGTCGCGGTTGGGGCCAGTGTCCGGAGTACGGTCCTCAATATCTCATGATTTCGAAACCACTGACAGAAAAAGAGGCAAAAACGATTTTAGAAAATTACCTGACGTCCACCCGGAATCCGAACTTGACACTGGGCAGGATTTTAGAGAAAGATACGTGCTTTGAAATCGAGATATTAACCAGAGACAACTCTCTGGTTGATAAAATGCTGCTGGATAAATCCAGTGGCTGGATGCAGTCGGTTTATTAAATGTGTTAAATGTAAACAATGAACGGTTCGTTTGGTGAATGGTATTCGGGACCCCTTTTTTCAGATGATTGATAAGGGATGGGGCAACGAATGGCTTTAAGGGCCCTTGTAAAAAAACTTCGCATTATAGGCGCTGATGCATTCTCTCCGGCCGCATTGCGTAACTACGGTCTATGTCTGGATTGTGCGCTTTCGTGACTCGCCGGACAGGCGATTCAACGCTTGTAATTGCTATTTTTTTTGTGCGAATTTCTACCGACGCTGACAGATTCAGGTTTGCCTTCAAGACCGGTCAGGGGGGTGCTTCATTAATGTAACCGCTGGCATAATGTTCGAGACGGGGCAAAAAACGCGGGGGTGTGCAGGACGTTTTATTCGCGTTCCAGTGCTGGTATCGGTTGAACAGCGTACCTGTTAAGGGGACTTTTAGAAAGCGAAATGAGTCGACAACAAAGAAAGGTGCCGGCATGATAGCGTATCAACTTTCAGTTAAAGCGAAAAACAGACCCGGGTTTCTGGCCGGGATTACCGATATTCTTTCTAACGACAGAATCAATATCAGAGCGATTACGATAACCAGTTTTACAGGTTATGGTATTATAAATCTTCTTGTCGATGAACCGGAACATGCGGAACGGATACTGAGAAAAGAAGGGTTTGAAGTAAATCTCAAGAAAGTTCTGGCCGTGTTGATCGATGACCGGCCCGGTGGCCTCAACAAGCTGCTGCAGCTGCTGGCAAAAGAAAATATTAATGTGGAGGATGCGTACGGTTTTGTTTTGGAAAGCCGGAAAAATGCCGTTTTTGTCATCGATGTTCATCAGTTTGATAACGCTACGGATATTATTGAAAAAGCAGGTTATAAGACATTGAATGCAGCGGCGTTAGCAGCAATGGAGCCCTTTCATTATTTGAAATATTAGTGCCTTATTCCTTAAACTTTGTAAAAAAATAAGAATTTTCCCGTTATAGTTACCGCCCGCTTCGCTTGAGACGCGGAGACCGCAGAGCCTCGAAACGGTGGTTTTGGCCTTTGCGATCCCTGTGCCTCGAGAGAGCGAAGTGAACGGGCGAGACTCCGCGGCCATGCTTCGGAACTATGGCCAAAATTATGATCGAGCCCGACATTTTGGTTAAAAATTTTGAAAAATACACAAATTATATTCAAAATTTATATGATTTTTTTTAAAATTGGGTAATTCAGAGAGAATATTTCAGCAAATCGATACCGTTTTATATTTTTTTTTGGCCGTTCATCATTGTTGGGTATTGACAAAAACTTCAAAATAACAGTAGGTTCATCCTAAAATATTGATATACTGAGTGTTCGTCTTCAAACCGGATTGTTTTTTCAACTACAAGGAAGGTGAAGGTTTTGACCTCTGAAATACAGGGGCGTATTTTGTGGATTAAAATCTTCGCTTACCGCAGGAATCGGAGGCAAATCGGCTGTGGATGGACACTACATAATTCAGTTGGAATCATGCCATCATGACAGGAGTAATGAATGACGCTTACAAAGGCTCATATCGTAGAATATGTCCAGGATCAGCTTGGATTTGCGAGAAATCAAAGTAGTGAAGTTCTTGAAATACTTTTGGAGATAATGAAGAAAACATTGGAATCCAATGAAGATATTCTAATCAGCGGGTTTGGTAAATTCTGTGTAAAATCCAAAAGTGAACGAAGAGGCCGGAATCCTGCGACCGGGCAGGATATGAAATTGTCCGGCAGACGGGTGGTTACGTTCAAGTGTTCCGGTCAGTTGAGGAAACGAATTAATCCGTAGGATGTTTATGGCCGTATATTTAGGAGGTGGACTGAACGTAAACGAATCCAAACGTGTTTTCTCATCTGCTTTCTTGCATTGTCAAAAGCAGATGATGACAAAGGATCCCCCGGACCATCGCACAAGGGATTATATTCTTGATGTCGGAAGGAACGTGACATGATTCTGCATGTCGACATGGATGCGTTCTATGCTTCTGTGGAGCAGCTGGATAACCCGCACCTCAAGGGCCGGTGTGTGATAGTGGGCGGGATGACAAATCGTGCGGTCGTAGCAACAGCCAGTTATGAAGCCCGGGTCTATGGGGTTCATTCTGCCATGCCCATGTTTGAGGCAAGGCGCCGCTGCCCCCGGGCTGTGATCGTGGCGCCGAGAATGAGGCGGTATAAAGCGGTGTCAGATAATATTATGGCTGCGCTTGAAGCGTTCAGCCCTTTGGTCGAACCGGTTTCAATTGATGAAGCCTATGTGGATATATCGGGTTGCGGAAGGCTCTACGGGCCTCCGGAGCATATCGGAAATGCCGTAAAGGAAAAAATTAAGGAAAAATTCAACCTGACATGTTCGGTGGGGATTGCGCCTAATAAATTTCTGGCAAAGATCGCTTCAGAGCTGAAAAAGCCTGATGGGCTGACCCTGATCACCCCGGAGAAAGCCATGGATTTTATTGATACCCTCCCTGTGGGGAAAGTCCCGGGCGTGGGCGCTGTCATGGCCCGTCTTCTTAAACGGATAGGAATCCGGACTCTCGGGGAGATTAACCGCTATCCGGAAAAAGTCCTTGCGGAAAATTTTGGCAAAGCCGGGCGGCGGTTGATCGAACTGTCAAAAGGCCTGGATCACTCACGCGTTGTTACCGAACGGCATCATAAATCCGTAAGCAGTGAAGATACCCTGGAAATTGATACCGGCGACCGTCAGTTGATAACTCAATATATATTGAGACAGGCTCAGACAGTAGCCGGTGATCTCAGAAAAACGGGAACCCGGGCAAACACGGTTACGATCAAGATTAAGTATTCGGATTTTAAACAGATTACGCGAAGCATAACCCTCTTAACCCCCACCCAGTCTTCGGAAATAATTTATCAGAGAGCTGTCGATCTGTTCAAAAAGATCAGCCTTCACCAGCGAGTCAGATTGGTCGGTGTCTGTGCCTCAAATCTTCTCCCTGAAACCATGCCGGTTCAAATGGCGTTGCTTTCTCAGAAACAAAATTCATTTTCATGGGAGAAGATAGACAAGGCGATTGATACCATATCTTTTCGGTTCGGGAAGGGTGCTGTCCAGCGGGCAAGCCAGATTGCCCCGCCGGAAGGCGTAAAGTTGAGTCAATAGCCGGCCGCTTGAGCCATCTGCTTCCAGTTTTTCCCCCTTCTTACTATTCTGGTGTCACCCCCTGGTTACTGATTCCCTTGACATAAAACCCCGGATTATCCAGAAAGCTTAAGAATATCACAATAAATGCAACCGATGCCTGCATCATGAGGGGTTTGTTCTGATATAGTTTAGCAATCTGCTGATTCCGCTGATCTTTGTCGATAATTCCAAAATAGTTATAAAATAATCCATCAAGCTGCTGGTGGGAATCCGGACGCGTTACCATGCAGCTTTTGCCGCTGTAGCAGTAGTCAAGGACTTCCAGAAGGATGGCACGCTGTTGTTTCACGTCTCTGTAATGATAATCTATCAGGTGGATTAAAATCCGCTGGGCTTCATTTAAACTGGCTTCCGCAATGGCATTGAACAGAATCTGGGGGGACTGCTTATCTTCGATGATCCGGGTTTTCCGAATCAGTGACAATAATACCGTATTTTTAAACAACTGATATAACCGTTTTGATCCGTTCAGATAAGAAGATGGCGGGTGGGACCTTTTGGGCATGTGCCCTTTGTAATTATTTTGAAACAGGATTTGAAAAAATGTTTCAAAAAAATTAATTTCTTCCAGTGGGTCATGAATGTCGATTCTCATATCCAGCGTATTATCCAGCCGGTCGGCCATTTTGATCTGTACTACCATGGGGTCATCTTTTGAGGAATCCAGTAATCTTCCGATATAACTGAAGTAGGATTCTTCATCCCGTTTGGTCAGACTGTCAAGGCGTTGTTTTAATTTTTGTGCTTTGATGGTGTCCATTCGATCATACAGGGCATGCATCTGAGCTTCCATCATGTTCCATCGGGAGGCCTCATAGTCACGGGAACGGATATCCTCCGGAACATCATGAAATAATAAACTTAATATATCCGTTAACGTGAGATTGTTGAAGGCGCGGCAGAACAGAGCCGTCGCTCTGAGTGGATGAAGGATTGCCATCGGCCCCAGTCTCCTGGATTTCTCGCTGTATGCGTTAAACAGATAATTCAACGCTTCCATGGCGAGGCCTTTTTGTTCCAGGTTCTGTTGCTCTTCCGGATGAAGAAGCTTATCGTCCATTATATAGGTCAGCACATTATACCGGTTTAACGAACTCGCGCTGAGATTATAGTTTAATACGGATGATATTTTTAAAAATTCCGTAAGGTTATATAGTGCCATTCTGTTTGTTCCTTTACTGATAGGGTAGCAATATTTTTTGTAAAAGTTGATGTTGATATTAGGGCGTAGGCAAGAATAAAAGGCACTGCCTTGAAGGCCATTAAGGCAAGCGAGTTTGCGAGACTCAGAAATCCTGCGAAATTTATTCTTGCCGAGGCCTTTATGCGATGACGGGAACAGGTTCATCCGGGTTGCCAGTGAATGTTGTTTAGCGGATAAGTAGCCCCTCGGGCAGGTTCCGGATTTAATAGGTTCGGAATATGATTTTCCACAACGCCTGCCCCTCTTTAAAGATCACTTCTTCCATACCGATTCTGTGAATATAAAATCCGTTGACTGCAGTACCTTCCCTGACAATATGACCATTGATGACGGCAATCCGTTGCCCGGGGTCTTCAGACCATGCAATGGCCTCAATTTTTATTCCCGTTTCTTCAGTTGATTTTTCGGCTATGATTTCAATGGGGTTTTTGCTTTTTTCGGCATTTGTGACAACGGTCCCCGGTGTGACAGCTGACTCGCTTTCAGGTGAAAAGCGGGGGGAGATATCCGGGATTGTATCATTGTTATCAGTCGGGGTAACTCTCTTCACCGGATCATATGAAGGGCTGCCGGAGATCGTTTCCGATACCTCTGTCTGTGGGTTTGGAACAGAGACCGATGAAACGCCTTCTGCTGCCTTCGAGGTTTCGGAAACGAGCGGTGAGAACGGTTGCCCGTTATTTTGAATCTGATGGGGCAGAGACGTTGCTTCCGTATGCGGCTTCGCTTTTTGGGGAGTCACTGTCGTGATGGTTGACGGCAAAAAGGCCGAAAGCGCTGTTTTTTTTTCATTCAGTATCGAGGCCTTTCTTATGCTGAACCATATCATCGCTGTCAGAATGATACCGCACAGCGCGATGATGGTGGTGGCCTTTAGCAGGTTCGAATGGCCGGTCCTGCTGCCGATGGCCTGCCGGGCATTGAAGTTCTTGAAAATATATGCCTTTTCGACCGGTTGCGGTGTCTCGTTTTCAAGTTTTTTTAAGGCCTTTAATATGGTACTCAACGGGGGTCCACTTTTTAAAAGGTTATGTTAAATCAACCATGAATTTTTAAAAAAAAAACTGTCTTTTTAGGGGGTACTGCCTATCGGGATATAAGATGCGGTATCGGCAACCCCGGTTTGTCATTATAGATTGCGATTTTCGTCAGCGGCCCTACAACACCGTCCACCTGAAGCCCGTGTTTCTGCTGAATAAATTGAACCGCGGAGCGGGTCTGGGCATCATAATGGGTGTTGAAGGGGAGATGACCGAACCCGATGTCTTTTAATAATAGTTTCAGTGTCAATATCGATTCTTCAGGGCAATTCATGGGAATTGTTCCGGTGCAGGCCGAAAAGTTTTTCCAAAGTATATAGCCTCCACCGGTCCAGATAGATGCCAGTTGATCTTTATCAACGATCAAGGGTTTTTGATCCTGTCCTGCCTGAATTTTTAGTTTCATACCATACCATTGAATCAATGTCAGGTAAATGGTCGCTTCCGTATCCGGAAGCTGGCATTTAAGGACCACCGGAAGATTCAAATGCCCGATCAGTGCGAGGCTGTTCTTTATCCGGGTGCAGGTCAATCCGTGTTGCTTTGCCAAAAAGTAAAAAAAATCATCATCATTCAGATTCACATCTTCAAGGTATGAGGATATGGTTCTGTCCGTAGCCCATTGACTGACTGCGGTTCGAAATGCCTCAACTCTTGAGGTGTTCGGATAGATACTGGCGAGATATCCGGACAGATCCCGTGTAACTCCGGAGGCGGGTACAGAATGTTGACCTTCGTCTTCCTTCAGGTTTATGGACGTAGACGAATCCGGTTTATCGGCCTGCAGCGGCCTTGGTTCCGGCTTGTATTCAAATTGGGTAGGGTTGACTGCGTCAAATGATACTGCTGCGGCGTGATGATCGTCTTTGGGTTGAACCGTGTCGGCCGGATTGCGGGCAGTTTCGCTGGTGGCCGGAGATCGCTGGTGTAAAAGGGAGAGTGCGTTTCTCACGTTTGTCCCGTATGACGTGACCAGCACCGTGATGATACCGGATACCAATAGCGCCGCCGCAAGAGTGATCAGTCCGGGGTAACGGGAAAACCTGTGACGCGCTCCTGACCTTAGTTCCGAGATGGCGGAGGCTGCGAGCCGGCCGGTGATCTGGTGTTCATTCCGGACATAAGCTGCCAGAAGCGCCCTGTCGCAGACGATATTGATGAGTCTGGGGATTCCGCCTGAGAAGTAAAAAATTTTTCGGCAGGCCGATGGTGAAAACCGTATATCCGGCTTTTGAGCGGCTATATGGAGGCGATGTTGTATATATGCCTTTGTCTCTTTGCGGGAAAGAGGCCTGAGATGGTATCGCAGGGTAATTCTCTGGGCGAGCTGCCTGAGATTCGGTGAATCGAGTTTTTTCCCTAGTTCCGGTTGGCCGACCAGGATAATTTGTATGAGCTTGGAAAGGGTGGTTTCGAGATTGGAAAGCAGCCTCAGCTGTTCAAGGACCTCTTCGGACAGGTTCTGGGCCTCATCGATCAGCAGGATGACTGTGCGGCCGGCAGCCTTTTTTTCCATGAGGAACTGGTTGAGTATGTCGATCAGATCTTTGGTATTTTCAGCATCGGATCGAATCCCAAGTTCATCATTTATGGCTTTGAGCAGTTGAAGCGAATCTAACCTGGGATTGAAAATATAGGCCACTTCCACGTTGTCGCCCAACGTTTCGAGGAAAACCCGGCAAAGTGTCGTTTTGCCTGTGCCGACCTCACCGGTAATTTCCACAAACCCATCGCTTTGAGAAACGGCATAGGTCAGGTGAGCCAATGCTTCTTCATGGCATCTGCTCAGGAACAGGTAGGACGGATTCGGGACCAGTTTAAATGGTTTTTCCTTGAATCCGAAAAACTGTTTATACATGTATGCAAGGTCTCCTTGGACAAGTTTTCGGATCGTTGAATGCTGTCAGAGGGCATACCGGATGGATCGATGATGAAATATGTCAATTTAATGAAAAATTGCTCTACGGTTTTGCCTTGCTTCCGATGATTACAGTTAGAGCATATTGGCTCATAGACTTCAAGCCCAATTGATAACGGTTGCGGGAAAATGCTGAAGGGCAGGGTCGGAGTGCTTGCCGTTACGCGTGGTTTGACAGAGTTTTGTAAAACTGGCTCTGAGGCCACCAGGCGCGCTGTGCGGCTCCTGAAAATGCTCACATATGCGTAATGCGCCTGTCGAATCGCTGCGCATTTTATCTGGTGATCCGATTTTTGGGTTTGATCATAACTGCGGCCACAATGTCACGGGGTCCGTCCCGCCCATTGCCGGCTTCTCCAGCACGATCCGGGGGATGCCGGCCCCATGAATCTAAAGCGCAAAAACTCGGCAAGCCTCAAACAGTTTGCGCTTCTTAACGCTTCATGGCCCCGACATCTTTTCCCCGGATCGCGCCATGCCGTACGCCGGCAATGGGCGGGACTTCAAGGCTACGCACAGCAAAATATGGCCGCAGTTATGATCAAGCCCCGATTTTTGTTTTTCAACAGCCGGTTGAAGCGGTCGGGTTTTACCCTGTTGTGTTGAATTTGAAATCAAGCCGACAATCTTTACAAAATAATTGCTGCATGATATATAATATTTAAATCATTTCAAAATTTCATCTTTACGAGACTCTGTTTTGAGGCGAAATGGCCGTTTTGTCCCGGATTGCATATGCTTTCGGGCGGTATACCCTTTTCCAACCCGGATGATGCGAAATAAAAGGATGTCGCGGATCCGGGCTTGATGCTGACACAGCTGAGTGAACATTCCGCAACCCCTCGACAGCACAGGATGTGCGATATTATCGGTTTTCCCGTACGGTAACCTTTCAGGGCGAGATATTCTTTTTATATCTGCAGGCGAAAGGAGGTAATTTTATGTCCGAACGAGATTTGGCAAGCTTCAGAGAGATATTGCTCAGACAACGCCGTGAAATTTTTGAACGGCTGCGTCAGTTCAAGTCCGACTGGAAAATGATCGGTGACCGGGAAATCGAGTTGGAAGAGGAGTCTCAGAAAAGGGATATTACGCTCCTGCATGATAAGCTCGATGCGTTTGGAACCGGGCAGCTGGAAGCGATAGATCTGGCGTTGTACAGAATAGAGACGGGAGATTACGGTAACTGCGAGAACTGCCGGAAGCCAATATCCTTAAAACGGCTTGAGGCACTTCCAGCAACTCGGTTGTGCCTGAAATGTGCGCGGCATTATGAAAAAAGGCAAAAAAAGCTTCCTGAAGCCGGGGAACAGATACGTCAGGCAGGGTTGCCGCCTGAGTTTAAAGATTTCAGTGATGAGGAATTGCGGGAGGTAATTCTGGAGCAGCTTAAATTCCATGGGCGAGTTGATCTGGATGAACTTGCGATATCATGTAAAAAAGGTGTTATATACCTGGAAGGCGCCGTTCCGAGCGAAAAAGAGCATCAGATCGTGTTGAGGGTGATCAGGGAGGTAATGGGGGTTCCTTCGATTATTGATTACCTCGATACAGATGAAGTGCTTTGGGAAAGAGAAAGATATGCCTCAGGGAGATCGGATTTTCCCGTAAGTGTGGATGTCGAAAACATCGCAGAGGATGTGTTCGAATCCCAGGAGGAGGAAACGCCTTACATGTTTCCTGGTCAGCCACCTCCAGAAGAAGAGTGACAAAATTATCTCAGTGGTGTAATATAAAGGCGGCTTTGATTTGCATATAATAAACACGTTAATTCTTTTGATGAACTACATGGAGAAGAAACGATGAAAATTCCTTTGCAGATTACATCTAGAAATTTTGAGCTGACTGATGCCATTGAAACCGCTATTCGCGAAAAAGCGTTAAAGCTGGATCAGATGTTTGACCAGATTATGCGCTGTGCAGTCGTAGTAGAAATTCCGCACCGGAATCAGCAAAAAGGCGTCCTGTATAATGTTCGGATCAACATAACCGTACCCGGAACGGAAATCGTTGTCAAAAGAGAGCCTCACGAGGATCTTTATGTTTCCATAAACAACGCATTTGATACGGCTCAGCGGCAGCTTCAGGATGCTATGAGCCGCAGGCGGGGAGATGTCAAATATCATGAGGAAGCTCCCCGGGCACGGATCGCAAAGTTGTTTGCTGATGAAGGGTATGGATTTATTGCCACTCCTGAAGGCAGGGAAATATATTTTCACAAAAACAGCCTGATCGGGCATGACTTTGAAGCGCTGCAGGTTGGCATGCCGGTACGATATATTGAGTCCGTGGGGGAAAAAGGACCTCAAGCCAGTACCGTCAAAGTCGACTGATATTAAAAAAGGGGGGATGAGGCCTTCAGCGGTACGTCCCCCTTTTGCTTTAGTTTTTGAATTCTTCGTTTCGTGTTTTTTATGGCAAAAAAAGCCTTTGATCTCAGGCGGTCAAAAAGAACACCGATTAATCAGATTCTGATCCGCAGATTACGCAGATTGTCGCAGACGTAATACCCCCTTTAATTGATCTGTGCCGAATTGGGTAATCTGCGGATTGTTTTTTTACGGCGTTTCACATGTCTCGAGTGGACGGGCGGAAAAATTCGGGCTTGATCATAACGGCGGCCACCATGTCACGGGGTCCGTCCCGCCCATTGCCGGCATCCCCCGGATCGCGCCATGTCGTACGCCGGCAACCGGCGGGACGCAGAGGCTACGCACAGCAAAATATGGCCGCAGTTATGATCAAGCCCGGAAATTCATTTTCCTGTTCCCTTAAATTTTTTCCCCTGAATCAGCGAACAATAAGAACAGGGCATGTCACCGAGTGCAATACCCGATGTGCCACGCTGCCTATTACCAGCCCCTTCAGATCTGACTGGCCCCGTGAACCCATGATGATCAGGTCACAATGTTCGATCTCGGAAACTTCAGCGATGGCTTTTCCCGCGGGTTCTTCAAGAATTCTTTCCGAAAACCGGAGATTATGTTCCAGGTAAAGCTGGCGGAAGGGTTCCAGCATTTCATTTGATTTTTCCAGAATGGCAATTACAGCCTTCTGGTAATAGGGTTCTCCCAGAATTACCGGAAAGGGCTTGTGGCAGTGAACCAGGATGATCTCCGCATCAACTATCCCGGCGAGTGCCGCTGCATATCTGGCAGCTCGCATGGAATGATCGGAGCCGTCTACCGGGGTTAAAATTTTGTTTAATCGGATCATTGTTCCACCTTGTGTATATCAGGCAACTGACAGGATGCATCGGTCTGAAATTCTTCAGTTCCACGTTTAAAAATACATCGTCTTTTCTGGTACCGTCAAGCTGAATGAGGGCAGTGCCTGCCAAACGCCTCAGTCAGCGGTTATTCCGGAAGGCTGTGGTAATTGGCTGCTATTGCGGATAAGGTTTGAATATGGATAACAATATCAATCGGATTGGACTTTTTTTATGTATCTTATCCTTCGAATGGCTTATGATAACCGAAATTGAGGGTTAAGCCTCACCCCTTCGACACCATGATCCGGGAGCTTGAGAGAGAATTCTGACATGAATAATGATTTTTACTATGCCATATTGGGACTTGATCAGGATGCATCGATTGAGGATGCCAAGCAGGCATACAAAAGTATGGTAAAATCCTGGCATCCGGATCAGTTCGTAAATGACCCGGATTTGAAAAAAAATGCCGAGGAAAAATTAAAAGATATCAATATTGCCTATCATGCCATTCAACAAGCTATCAATGCCCGGAAGTCTGAAATATCGTCAAACCTGAACGGGGGACATTTTCAAAGCGAATTTTTACCATTTCGCGAAAAACGGCAACCCGGCCATTTTATCAAGCACCTGTTTTCTTTTTTGATCAACGTTCTGGATCGGATATTTGCTTCACGGGAAATGGGAAAAAAGGCACGGCTGTCAACCGGTCCGGGGAAAAAACGGAGTTGTAACACCCGACAAAATTCCGGTCACCGCGACTCGATGCGTCAATTCGATGATCGCGGATTCAGGGAAATCCTGAAAGGGAAACTGCAGTCGGGAACCGGCCGGTACGGTGAACTCCGATCCGGTCAACCAAATTTTCAGACGGGTAGGCCGCCGGGTATGAGATCGTTGCGGAAGCACCGATATGTCAGAACCCGCACCGGTATCGTCGATTCAGAACCCGTCAGCCCCGTCAGCCCTGTCGGTCGGGTCAAGGGGATCGGCAAGTACCGATAACCTTGTCGTGCAGGCGCTCTCGCAATTCAGGGAATGACTTCAAATTCAACGCGGTTTAAGACACGACCGGTTTCATCAGTGATTTCTACCGACCAGAATCCGGTATAATCCGGTCTGCGAAGCGTAATACAGCTCCATGTTCTCGTTCTGGAATATCTGACGGCTAACGGCACATCACAGTACTTTGTCCCATTTCGGTAATAAATGTGGGTCAGCGTACGGGGAATATTTTTGGAATTCACTTCCATCCAGACACAAGCTTTGCGGTCTTTTTTAATGGAAAACGTGTGCTTTTCCCCGATGAACTGATGGTCTCTGATTGCGTTGCAGACGACGGTCCGGGTGATTTTTAAACTGTTTGCGGAAGATTGCGCTAAAGGCTCTGATATCCGGGAGCCGGCTGCAACCGGACGGCTGATCTGAGCCGGGTCAGTCCGGTTGCTTGGAATTGAAGGCGGCTCTGAGCTGAAAGTGCCTGTTTTTACAGCATCGCCAGACCGGCAGACCGGTATTGTCGCAGTGGCCGTTTCTGATATGGGTTCCTGATAAAGTTTATCCGGGGTTTTTTCATTGCCGTCTGAATTCTCCGGGGTCGATACCCATTGTCCGTTATCGTTAAACGCCATAGAGGGATAGAACAGATATCCGGAATATATCAACAGCACCATAAGGCACAGGACCAGAACTGTCGGCCTGATTCGCCACATATGCCGGTGTCGTCTGGAAAGAGATTGCCTGCCCTTTACTTTCAGCAACAGCTGAGCATCTTTTTCCTCTATTGAAAAATTATCCATACAGGCCCTTAACGTGTCTTTGGCAGATTCCGGCAGAGGGATATCAGGCCAGGGCTGTCTTGTTCAGTGGCAGATAGGCGGCAGCCGAAAAGAAAAAAACTTCATGCCGTAATATCCTGAAGGCGGATATCAGCAGAACTTCTCACGACCGAAGACTCACGACTCACGACTGATAAGCCTATATGGCTTTGATGAACGGGCCATGATCTTTAACATATTCGGTAATTACCGGAAAACCGTTTTTTATTAACGATGATATCGCTTTTTCGTCATCTTCAGCCGGGACCCTCATGACTAACTGGTACACGTCGGGGTAGTTTTTTTCAGGCCAGCTGACCAGACTCAGGATATTAATTCCCTGCTCTTTGAGAATCCTTGCCACTTCAGCTATGGATCCGATCCGGTCTTTAACCAGTACAATAAACCGTTTGCTGTCTGTTCCAATGCCAAGAGCTTCCAGCAGCACTTCTAAAACGTTAGTCGTGGTGATAATGCCGACAAGCTTTTTGTCGTGATCGATAACCGGCAGAGAGCCGATTCGATTCTCCTGCATGATCAGGGCGGCCCGTTCAATGGTCGTGTCCGGGGTGACCGTGATGATTTTTTTAACCATGATCATATCTACGGTGATTTTGTCAAGAAGGTAGCTCAGTTCATGTGTGCTCAATGTGGTGGCGGGCGACGCCCAGCTTTGTTTCAAGTCTCTGTCCGAGACAAGGCCGACCAGACCTTTTGACTTGTCGACAACCAGCAAATGATCTATGCGTTTGTCCTTGATGATTTCCCTTGCATCACCCAGCGGGGTGTTTGGCGGCACCGTAACAAGATCGGTATGCATTACTCGGCCAACGTACATGACATCATCTCCTTTTATAGACTGAAAACAACTTTGGTGATAAATCTGTTGAATACGTTCTGAAAATGTAGGGGTAATTCAAATTTCAAGTTTGACGGTGCTGCAAAAATTCATATGCGTTGTGCTTCATGCCGTGTTCACTGCAGCGTACACAAGCATGCCTCTTCCCTGGAAATTCTCGACGCCTTTAACTTGACAGGATAAGAATTTCCTGCTTTTCGACTAATTTTATCCGCAGGTTACAGATTGAGGGACGCTGTGCTTGAGGGACGTGAGCTTCGCTCCATTAAGGATATTATAAGATAAAAGTATTTTGCATTTTGTTCCAAACGAAGTGCTCCTCCAGCGATAGCGCTCCTCAGGCCAACCGCAGGACGCTGATTTAAATTTTTTTCTTTCCAGACTTGATTTTGATTTCATGATGGCTCATGTGTCCAAAACAATACGGCTTGTCGTTTTTAAATGATTACCTTTGTAACTTATTAAGTAAAGTACGGCATTGTGTCAAGTAAAACTCATCGAAATATGGGGAGGGCGTCAAAAAAAGAAAATATTTTCGATTTAATCCCTCCCGCTTGTTAAAAACGAAGACCTTCCAATTTACAAAAAACGCTCCCTCCCAAAATGGATGTTTACTGAAATTCTTAATCCTTGATTTTTTAAAATTTGTCTGTAAATATAACCTGATTTATAATTGATCTGGAGCACGTCAATCCGGGTAAAATTCACAGGCCGGGTGAGCTTTGCAGGCCGTACATGAATTCGGATCACATTAGGCTCCGTTACAACAGCCAGAAAGGAATTACCATCCCATGACATATAAATGCCGATCTTACTGTGGAGAACTGCGTCTGTCCGATACCGGCCGTCAGATCCATCTGAGCGGATGGGTGGATGCGTTCAGAAACCACGGCGAAGTCCTTTTTATTCATTTACGGGACAGAAGCGGCATTGTGCAGATCGTTTTCAGTCCCGGCCATACTTCCGCTCAGTTGTGCAGGGATGCGGCCACACTGCGAAATGAATTCTGCATTGCCGTCACCGGCCAGGTGATCAATCGTGAACCCGGCACTGAAAACCCCAATATCAAAACCGGAGACATCGAAATTGTCGTTTCTGATTTTACCCTGTTAAACCCATCCAAAGCACTTCCTTTTCCCATATCGGAAAAGGCCATGATTTCCGGCTCGAGCGCATGCAGCATGGAATCGGTTTCAGAGGACTTAAGGCTCACGTACCGGTATCTGGACCTGAGACGACCGTCCATGCAGGATAATTTTTTCAAACGGCACCAGATTAACAGATGCATCCGGACGTTTCTGGATGAAAGCGGCTTTATTGAAATTGAAACACCGATGCTGACCAAAACGACCCCGGAAGGGGCTCGCGATTACCTGGTGCCCAGCAGGGTTCACCCCGGGCAGTTCTACGCCCTGCCACAGTCGCCTCAAATGTTCAAACAGCTTTTGATGGTCAGCGGATTTGAGCGATATTACCAGATTACACGCTGTTTTCGCGACGAAGATCTTCGTCCGAACCGCCAGCCGGAATTCACCCAGATGGATGTGGAAGCCTCTTTCATTGATGAAACATTTATCTATGAACAGTTTGAAGAGCTTGCCGTCCGCATGTTTGAGATCGGCGGCATTACGCTTCCCAGACCCTTTCCGCGAATGACATGGCAGGAAGCCATGGACAGCACCGGATCGGACCGGCCGGATCTTCGCTTCGGATTGAAATTTGTGGACGCAACCGATATTTTTACGAATACAGAATATGGTATTTTCAAGACTATTGTGCAGCGGGGCGGTTGCATCAAAGGCATCAATGCAAAGGGGCAATCCGATAATTTAAGCAAAAACGTGCTGCAAAATGAGTATGCCAAACAGATTGTGCCGGGCTTTGGGGCAAAGGGCATGACCTGGATGCGGGTAGTGGACAACAGCCTGGAATCCAATATCGTGCAGTTTTTCAGCGAAGAGGAACGCCGGGGAATTATGGACCGGTTCGATGCTGAAAACGGAGATGTCATTTTAATATTGGCAGACACCTCTTACGAAGTGGTCACCTCCGCGCTGGGCCTTCTTCGCCTTCATCTGGCAGACCGGCTGGCGCTTATTCCGAAAAACCGGTATTGTCCGGTATGGGTAACCGATTTTCCACTCTTCGGGTTGAGTGACGGACAAATTACATCCAATCACCATCCGTTTACGGCACCGGATCGAACCGATTTCAATCCCGAAAATCGGGATGAACTTTTAACGCTTCAATCCCGTACATACGATTTAGTAATGAACGGGGAAGAACTCGGCGGTGGAAGTATTCGAATCAACAACCGGGATCTTCAGCATAAAATTTTTCAGGCACTCGGTCTTACCGAAGCAGAAATAGAAAAAAAATTCGGCTTCTTCCTCCGGGCATTTGAATATGGCGCACCGCCTCATGGGGGTATCGCACTGGGTCTGGACCGTGTCACCGCCATGATTATCGGAACCGAATCTATCCGGGAAGTCATCGCATTTCCGAAAAACCGAAGCGCTTACTGCCCATTGACACAGGCGCCCTCGACAGTGGATCGGGAACAGCTTGCCGAGCTGGGATTGCTTAATCTGCAAAAAAAATACCTCAAATCCGCATAACTTGAGGGTATCGGCCGAATTTTTGAATCGGGTTTTCCTGCCGTTGACGATCAGGTAAACCCGATTCAATCCGCTTATTTCTTTTCTCACGCCTTTTTCACGATCTCTTGATGCCCCTTCGAACCCAGTTGGTGTCATCGATGATGTCTTCAAGCTTTTCATTGATTGATACGATCGTATCTGAGATAATCGACCTGTCTGGTAACATGGGTTTGTCCACGATATCCATTTAACTCATTTCTGACACAACAGACCATGTTGATGGGTTGTAAGTGTATTTTGATCTGGATTTAACACAGCTCCGGAGGCGGATATGAAGACACTGGTTCGATTCAGCACCGGGATGACAGGCTTGGACGAAATTATCGATTTTCTTCGTATCGGCGATAATGTTGTCTGGCAGGTCGCCGATATAAAAGATTACAAATATGTAGTTGATTTTTTTGTCAAACGCGCACTGGAAGATCACCGGAAAGTCATATATATCCGTTTTGCCGATCACAGCCCGCTTCTATCGCCTCAGGACAATGTGACGACCTACTTTCTGGATGCCCAGAATGGGTTTGAATCGTTTTCCACCCAGGCGTACCATATTATCACTCAGGAAGGGGAACAGGTGTTTTATGTTTTCGACTGTCTGTCCGACCTGTTGCTATCGTGGGCAAACGATCTGATGATCGGCAATTTTTTTATGATCATGTGCCCCTACCTTTTTGAACTCAATACCATAGCCTATTTTTCAATCATCAGGAACCGGCACTCATTCAAAACCGTTGCCCGGATCAGAGAAACCACTCAGGTTTTCATTGATATATATCATTATAATCAAAAATTTCATGTTCATCCGTTAAAAGTCTGGCAGCGTTATTCATCCGTGATGTTTCTGCCGAGCATCAAAGACGGGGACCGGTTCATCCCGATTACCAGCAGTGTTGAAACGGTCCGGCTGTTTTCTGATATGGCGGCCGCCAATTTAAAGCTTTCAAAACGGCACCTGGATTACTGGGACCGGCTCTTTCTGAAGGTGGAAGACCTGCTGACATCACCCGGAGAAGCGGAAGAAATACAGAAAATGATCGACCTGATCTGCCGTATCATGATCAGCCGGGAACCCGGAATGCTTGAGCTGGCCAGAACCCTCTTTACTCTCGAGGATCTGTTGGCCATTAAAAACCGTCTCATCGGGTCAGGATTTATCGGAGGAAAAACAGCCGGAATGCTGGTCGCCCGGAAAATTCTGCTCACTGATCCGGACATGAATTTTCAGCACTTTCTGGAACCTCACGATTCATTTTACGTCGGCGCGGATGTGTTCTACAGCTATCTGGTCCAAAACGGCTGGTGGAAACTGAGAATGCAGCAGAAAACGGACAAAGGATATTTCAAGGCAGGCGCTATTCTGAAAAAACAGATGAAGGACGGTGAATTTCCGAATGAAATCAAAGATCAATTCTGGAGGATTCTGGAATATTTCGGTCAATCACCCATCATTGTCAGATCCAGCAGCCTGCTGGAAGATTCATTCGGTAATGCGTTCGCGGGTAAATATGAAAGCCTGTTCTGCGTCAACCAGCGAAATCCGGAACAGCGCTATGCCGATTTTGAAGACTGCGTCCGCAGAATTTATGCCAGCACGATGAATGAAGACGCCCTGACCTATCGCCTTGAAAGAGGCCTTGAAAAATCCGATGAGCAAATGGCATTGCTGGTTCAACGGGTATCCGGCACTCATCGGCAGGACTATTTTTTCCCGGATGCTGCCGGAGTCGGCATTTCTTATAATCCCTTTGCCTGGAAAAAAGACATGGAACCTGAAGCCGGCATGCTCAGGCTGGTACTAGGGCTTGGCACGCGCGCGGTAAACCGTGTCGAAGGTGACTATCCAAGGCTGGTAGCATTAGACGAGCCGCTGCGCCGGCCCCTGGCCGGCATGGACGACATGAGAAAGTTCTGCCAGCGTGAAGTCGATGTGCTTAACCTGAAAGAGAATGCATTTCAAACCCTGTCGCTGTTTAAACTCATGTCGGATACTCCGGAACTGCAAATGGCGTATATGGGAATCCGGGATTATGAAACCGACAGGGCAATAAAAAAACTGGGCATCAAAGATCAAAAGGCATGGATTATCAATTTTGACGGACTCCTGTCTCAAACCCCCTTTGCTCATGTCATGCGAAGGATGCTTAAAAAACTGGAAGCCGTCTACAATTACCCGGTAGATACGGAGTTTACCCTGAATTTTACTTCCGATGGAAAATTCAAGCTCAACCTTCTTCAGTGCAGACCGTTTCAAGGACTTGGTTCCGTGCAGGAAATGAAATTTCCGGAACATATCCCGACAGCGGACATTTTACTGGAAATGAACGGCAACTTTCTGGGGGGAAGCATTTCCAGGAATATCAAACAGATTATCATGGTGGACCCGACAGGCTATGTGGATCTGTCCATGAATCAAAAGTATGATATTGCGCGTCTGATCGGGCGGCTGAATCGTCAAATCAAGGATAAAGACCAGTGCCCGGTGATGCTGCTCGGTCCCGGACGATGGGGAACGACGACGCCGTCATTAGGCGTACCGGTCAGTTTTTCCGATATTAATCATATGACTGTCCTCGGAGAAATTGCATATGCCGACGGCAATTTAATGCCTGAACTTTCTTTCGGGACTCATTTTTTCCAGGATCTTGTAGAAACACGCATATTTTACATCGCCATTTTTCCGGAAAACAAGGATGTACGGTTCAATTCACCTCAGCTGTCCAGTCTCCCGAATATGCTTGAAAATAAAGTGCCTTCCCAGAGTCATTACGGCAGCATTGTGAAAGTCTATGACGTTGATGCACTGAACCTTAAATTTACAGCAGATTTGATATCCCAGCATGTCATGTGCTATTATGACCACAGCTGATTCGGAAGCTCTGATCAACAAGATGGTCTGTAACCGCTATTATAAATGCTACACGTTCGTATTGATCTCGGGCAGACAGCTTATAAACTATAATTATAATTAGCTGATTTTACAGGTTTGGCTCATGTTTTTGTAAATAAAACGCTCATATTTATTTGGCTTTATATACAATTTTGTGGTATTGCAGAAAATATTTTTTACCGTCTGCAAATATTTAAAATTTATCACGTTTGGGATGACTCGACTGATCCCGGAGCCTGTTTCATGTCTGCTTGGGAAAAGGATAAATTTTTATATTTAATGTCCATCCAGAAACGGGATAATTGATTTTAATTTAAAGCAAGTCGAAGTTTTTAACGGTAGAAATACATGGGGTATTTTGAGGATTAAAATCTGAGACTGACGCACATGGGGGAAATAGACATTTCTGAACAGAGGAATTCAACACGTTTAATGCTATGAAACTTTTATACGTTAACAAAAAACTAAATGTTCACAGAGAAGTCAGGGAGCTGTCCCTTCTGTGGGAAGTCAGCCAGACACTGACCCGGTCCATTGATCTAAGAGAAGTGGTGGGGCAGGTTCTGAACGCTCTTGCCGAGGAAATGGGCATGTCCCATGGAACGTTGACACTGCTGAATCGAAAAACCGGAGAGATATTTATCGATGTTGCCCATGGCCTTTCCGAAAATGAAATGAAAAAAGGCCGCTATAAAATCGGGGAAGGGGTGACCGGAAAAGTTGTAGAAACCGGAGAGCCTCTCGTTATCCCCCATGTATCCGATGAGCCTTTATTTCTGAACAAAACCGGTTCACGAAAGGACCTTAAGAAAAAAGATATCTCCTTTATCTGCGTTCCCATCAAAATTGGTAATGAAGTCATCGGAACGCTTAGTGCTGACCGGCTGTTTGACGAATCCGTTTCTCAGGAAGAAGATCTGCGCCTGCTGTCAATTATCGCATCCATGGTAGCGCAGGCAGTTCAGCTCAGGCGTGAAGTTGAAGAAGAATGCGATTTATTGATCCGGGAGAATTTACGTCTCCAGAACCAGTTGAAAGAGCGCTTCCATCCTTCCAATATCATTGGTAAATCCAAAGGAATGCAGCAGGTATACGAACTTATCGCCCAGGTGAGTAAAAGCAGTGCCACGGTTTTGATTCGGGGTGAAAGTGGTACCGGAAAAGAACTGGTTGCCAATGCCCTCCATTATAACAGCTTGAGAGCCAATAAACCTTTTATCAAGGTAAATTGCGCTGCCCTGCCCGAAACCGTGCTGGAAAGTGAGCTGTTCGGCCATGAAAAGGGGGCATTCACCGGCGCCATTTCCCGACGACAAGGCCGGTTTGAACTGGCTGAAGGCGGCACAATTTTTCTGGACGAAGTAGGAGACTTTCCCCCCACCGTACAGATTAAACTGCTCAGGGTCCTTCAGGAATTTGAATATGAACGGATTGGAGGCAGTTCAACGAATAAAGCGGATGTCCGTATCATCGCCGCAACCAACAGAAACCTGGAAACCCTTATAAAAGAGGAAAAATTCAGGGAAGATCTATATTACCGTTTAAATGTATTTCCGATTTACATTCCCCCGTTAAGGGAGCGTAAAACAGATATCCCGCTGCTGACAGATATCTTTGTCGAACGGTGCGCAAAAGCGAATCACAAGAAAATATCAAGGATATCCACCCTGGCCATAGACATGTTTATGAGCTACCACTGGCCGGGCAACGTCAGGGAACTGGAAAACTGCATTGAACGTGCGGTCCTCCTCAGTAATGACGGAGTCATTCACGGGTATCATCTGCCGCCTTCTTTACAGACCTCTCACTACAGTGGAACGGCCTACCACGGAACCATGCAGTGGGCACTGGATAATCTGGAACGGGATTTGATCATGGATGCGCTTAAAACCTCAAAGGGAAATGCCGCAAAAGCGTGCAAAATTCTTGGAATTACGGAGAGAATCCTTGGCCTGCGCATATCAAAATACCAACTTGATCCAAAACGATTTCGTATTTTAAAAAAATAAAAAGCCGCCTGAAGACGGGGAATCGGATTTTTTTACTAATCCGTAAAAATTCAGGGTTGCCTATTCCAGGGCAATATTTTATAGATTCTTTTCCTGATGAGGTGACATGCTGAAACGTCTCACAGAATTTAATCCTGAATGATTGTCCGCCCCGGCATCAGAGTAAACTGCGGTTGCGCATACTTTTATCTGCATGCGTGTTACTTGTGTGATGGATTGATTCTCAGCAAACAAGGTGACCACGCGGAGGTAACCGTTGCACAAAAGCAACCGTTAAAAGATAAACGCCACAGATATCGTTCGCACATTCGTTTAACTCCAACGTTGCATAAATAAATTGCTTAAAGATTGGAATAACCTAATAATTATAAATAGATGATGAAATTGTAAAATCCGGAAATTTTATTAAAATCACCATTTTGCTTACCCTCCGGGGTTAACATCATCCATACAAATCATTATCAACCGGAACAGGCATAATTATGACGATAAAAACAATCTTCATCACCGGCGGGGTTTTGTCTTCCCTCGGAAAAGGACTTGCAGCCGCTTCAATTGCGACACTTCTTGAAAGCCGCGGGTTAAAAGTAACCAACCAGAAACTCGATCCCTATATTAATGTCGATCCAGGCACCATGAATCCCTTTCAACATGGTGAGGTATTTGTAACAGATGACGGTGCGGAAACAGATCTGGATCTCGGTCATTATGAACGGTTCAGCAATACCCGGATGAGCCGGGGAAACAATCTGACGACCGGGCAGGTCTATTTTTCAGTAATTTCCAAGGAACGCAAAGGGGAATACCTTGGCGGCACTGTCCAGGTCATCCCGCATATCACCAATGAAATAAAGGACTTTATCAGAAAAACCGCTGAGGGTTTTGACGTATCGATTGTTGAAATCGGAGGAACGGTAGGAGATATCGAAAGCCTTCCCTTTCTGGAGGCCATCCGGCAGCTGAAAAATGAAGCCGGAAAATCCAATGTCATCTTCATCCATCTGACCTGGGTGCCCTATATCAAAACAGCGGGTGAAGTCAAAACCAAACCTACTCAACACAGCGTGAAAGTGCTGCGTGAAATCGGAATCCAGCCTGATATACTTCTGTGCCGGACAGAAAATTTCCTCACGGATCAAATCAAAGCAAAAATTTCTCTTTTCTGCAATGTCGGGGTAGATGCCGTATTTACCGCAAAGGATGTGGAGTGTATCTATGAAGTTCCTTTGGTTTATCATAAAGAAGGGGTGGATGAAAAAATCGTTGAATTTCTCAATCTTCATACCCCTGAGCCCCGTTTGGGCGAATGGGAAACTCTGGTTAACAAAATCATGCACCCGGCCCATGACGTGTGTATCGCTATCGTCGGCAAATATGTCGATCTGACCGATTCCTACAAAAGCCTGAATGAAGCGCTGGCTCACGGCGGAATCCCCAACGACTGCAAAGTCGCGCTGAGATTTATCGATTCAGAACAAATCGAGTGCGAAGGCATACTTCACCAGCTGGACGAGGTTGACGGCATCCTGGTTCCCGGCGGATTCGGCAAAAGAGGCATTGAAGGCATGATTCAGTCTATCGGCTATGCCCGGGCCAACAATATTCCATTTTTCGGGATCTGTCTGGGCATGCAGATGGCGGTCGTTGAATTTGCCAGAAGCACATGCGGCATGAAAGATGCCAACAGTTTTGAATTTGACAGAGATACCCTCCACCCGGTCATCGATCTTCTCCCCGAGCAGAAAACCATTACCGACAAGGGAGCGACCATGCGATTAGGGGCCTATCCCTGCGTTGTGGAAAATGACAGCAAGGCCTGGCAGGCCTATCAATCCAAAACCATCAGCGAACGTCACCGTCACCGGTATGAATTTAATAACGCCTACAAAGATGTCTTGGTGGAAAAAGGTCTTCGGATCACCGGCACCTCTCCGGACGGTCGATTAGTGGAAATGGTCGAGCTCGATGATCATGCCTGGTTTCTCGGCTGCCAGTTCCATCCCGAATTCAAGTCAAGGCCCCGGTCCCCCCACCCGCTGTTTACGAAATTTATCGAGGCAGCACTGACATATAAACTACGGATTTTGAAATAAAACGGGATTTGCTGATCATAACCGAATAACAAAAGGTACGGACATGCCAGAGCTCATTAATCTCCTGAAACGTTCCTTCTTTAATGCATTGAATGGTATCAGAAGCTACAGGGTATTTATCGGTAAAAATCCCCGGCTGCTGCCGAAAAAATCGATCATCCTGTTTCCGATCCAGCCGAACATGCTCTGCTGCGGTCTTGCCGGCATCATTACGATCGCTACCGGCCATGAATCGGATCTTCAGATTGTTAAAAGCCTCTCACGCCAATTTAACCGTATTCAGGCAAAGGGGATTGCCTCACTGATAGATGGCTCAGAGAAACTGGCCAGCTATCTTGACGGGTGGAAAACCCTTGAGGCGCTCGAGACGTTTATCATCGATCTGAAACAGGATTTATATCTGGAACAGCTTTTTTTCCAGAGAGCAGACGCACAGTCTCTATCTGATCTTGTGACCGCCCAACAGGCATTTCTCGATTCGGAAGACGCATTGATCGAACAAAATGCCACCCGGTATTCCACCAGCGAAATGGAACAGATCAATGCGTCCCTGACACGGCTCAAAGACTGCGTGTGGGCTCTGGACCAGGATATTCTTTCCAACCTGGAACATATCAGGTACCTGACCGGCATGGAAAATTCCGAACAGATATCAAGGGAAGGATTCAGAAAATATCGCAAAATGAATCTGCTGCTCAACTCGATTGACCGGCTGGAAGTCCGCGGAAGAGACTCTGCCGGAGTGCAGATCACACTGGACATGAAATCAGTCAACGCCCTTGAAACGTTAAAAAAGTCATTGAACGCAAACGGATTGCTGGAGGAGCTGACACAGAGAAGCCGTCCCGGAGACCTTCTGTCCGGCTCTATCCATATATCCGATTTCGCCCGCGGCCATGGTGCATTGACATTTATCTATAAGAAAGCATCTGTCACAGGTAAGCTGGGGGAAAACACCGCCTATATTCGAAGCCGGATTCGATCGGATCAAATTCTCCAGGCGGCTGTCAATGAACCTGTCACATCTGATATATACATGGCGCATACCCGATGGGCTTCCGTCGGATCGATTACCAATGAGAACTGTCATCCGATCAATAATTACACGATTGGCGCGGCACTCCCCCAGCCGGACAAACAAACCGGCGAGCCATCGGATTCACAGCCCCTATCGGTAACCTATCCCTGTTACGGGCCGGGCAGCTGGTCCATTCATGCGGCATTAAACGGCGATATTGACAACTTTGTCGAGCTGAAAACAAATTTTGAAAAAAGCCATTCGGTTCAGGTCAGTGATCAACTCACTACCGATACCAAGATCATCCCGCTTCAGATCGAGCATTACCTTTTTGCAGGCTATGATCTGAAAGAAGCGTTTCGCCTGGCATTAAACGATTTCAAAGGCTCTCATGCCATTGCCGTTCAGAGCAATCTGGAGCCCGGAAAGGTTTTTCTTGCCATCAGGGGCAGCGGGCAGTCCCTTTATATCGGCGTTTGTAAAAACCAGTACATGTTCTCTTCGGAATTATACGGCCTGGTGGAACTGACCCCGCATTTTATTAAAATGGATGGCGAAACCGAGCGAACCAAAGGCGACCCCTCAACCCGGGGGCAGCTGTTTATTCTGAGCGGAGAATCCGAAAACAGTAAAAACAGCATCAGCGCCTGTTATTATGACAACCATCCCATCCGAATCACCGATCAGCTGATCCGGAAAGCGGAAATCACCACCAGAGATATCGATCGGAAAGGCTACCCTCATTTTCTTCTGAAAGAAATTCTGGAAGCGCCGATGTCGGTAAAAAAAACGCTGAGAGGCAAATATCAACTCACCTGTTCTCAAACTGAAGGGGCCCGGGTGGTCTTTAATCTGGGAGACGATATTATTCCTGAATCCATTAAGTCCGGGCTGTCAGGAAAAAAAATCCGGAAAATTTTTGTCATCGGTCAGGGCACGGCCTGTATAGCCGGAAAGGCAATCGCCGAATCCTTTTTGCAGTATCTCAAGGGAAGCGATATATCGGTTGAATCCAAAACCGCCTCTGAACTCAGCGGATTTTCGCTTGAGGATGATCTCAGTCACATGCTGGTCATTGCCGTCACCCAGTCGGGTACCACCACCGACACCAACAGGGCCGTAGCGCTGGCTAAAGAAAGAGGCGCGCTGCTGATTGCCATTGTCAACCGGCGGCAATCCGACATCACCAATGTCACGGACGGCGTGTTCTATACCAGTGACGGACGCGATATTGAAATGTCCGTGGCGTCCACCAAAGCCTTTTACTCCCAGATCACCGCCGGTTATATCCTTGCTCTGTATTTTGCGCAGTTGCTGGGCACCATGCCGGACTGTCTCATTGCCCGTAAACTGGAAGAACTTCAGCAGGCCCCTGAAAAAATGAACCGGGTCATCGCCCAAAAAGAGACCATCCGGGCATCTGCCTGGGATATCGTGAAACAGAAGAAATACTGGGCAGTTGTGGGCAGCGGCCCCAACAAGGTGGCCTCCGATGAAATTAGAATCAAACTCAGTGAATTGTGCTATAAAACGATTTCTTCGGATATTGTCGAAGATAAAAAACACATCGATCTGTCTTCCGAACCGCTGATCGTGGTATGTGCGGCAGGAACGCCCGAGCTGGTGATTGAAGATATCAAAAAAGATGTGGATATCTTCAAGGCGCATTCAGCCGCCGCGGTTGTCATTGCCGACAACCGAGAATCTCGATTTGATTTGATTGCCGATTCGGTCATTCAGGTACCACGGGCAAATTTTCCGATATCGGTGATCATGAATACGCTCGCCGGACATATTTGGGGCTACTATGCCGCCTGCAGCATCGATGACGATGGTAATTTTTTCCGTGAATTCAGGCGAAAACTGTCTGCAGCAACACACGAACTGGATGAAAGGCAGCTTTCCGTGTTTGAAAAAATCACCGATCCCGGCCTGGCCCATATCATCAATGAATTCTCATCGGAATTTAAAGCCAGACGACAGCGGATGTTTTTCTCATCACTGGGTATCGACGTCGCATCGGATATGACCCTTTTGTTGAAATACGCGGCCGGAAAGATGCCGCTTGAAGATTTCTGGGAAGACTTCAAGGAAAAACGAACGTCCTCCTCCCCGCTGGATATGCTGGATATCTGTCTGGGCCGCGCCATTGATGAGCTGTCAAGACCCATCGATGCCATCAAACATCAGGCCAAAACCGTTACCGTGGGAACCAGCAGAAAGGTGGAGATACCGAAGGGAATTGTGTTTGACTTCCTGGGAGAACTCAATTTTTCTCTGGAAAACTTAAGCAGCAGAAATGGCGTCCAGATCCGAAGAATTCAAAAAGCCATTTTCGACATAACCGGTTACACGTTATATGACATCGACAACCTGGACGAAAACGGCAAACCCGTGGACATATCGACGATATCCATTTCCGACCGAAGCGGTATTTCCTTTCAGATTCAGTCACGGGTGACTCAAAACAGCCCGCTGAAAGGCACCAAGAAAACCATCGTCAATATCGGGAATATTTATGCCGGCCTTGGCAAATCGGACAAGGCCCCCATTGTCATTATCCCGCTGATAGGTGATCGCCACGTAATCAGCCATTTGCTGCTGATGCATGTTCATTTCAGGCAGGATATGAGTGTGGCGGAAAAAATCGACGTTCTGGGCGATAAAGTAAACGCTATTCGGGATGTGATCAACGAGTACAATCTGCCATGGAATGAAAACTATCTCAAAAACTTTTCCATCGAATTTTTTCTCGATGGATCCATTGACCAAATCACATCCTCTATCATTGATTCCCTGAACAAGGGCAATCACAAAGATTAAACGCTATTGACTTGATTTAAAGGACGTAAAGATAACAACCCATGATTGCCATTATCGATTATCAAGCAGGAAACCAGACATCGGTTCAGCGGGCTTTATCCTATCTGGGCGTGCCCTGTAAGATCACTTGCGTACCTGAAGAAATCCTTGCCGCCCGGCGGGTCATATTTCCCGGGGTCGGTGCCGCCGGAAAGGCCATGGAAGTCATCCGCTCGCGGGGTCTGGATCAGGTTATCCGGGAAGTGGTGCAGTGCGGCACCCCGTTTTTCGGCATCTGCCTGGGGACGCAGATTATACTGGATAAAAGCGAGGAAAACGGCAATACCCGTTGCATCGGCATCATTGCCGGCATGGCCAGAAAATTTCCTGAAACGGTAAGGGTCGTTCCCCATATGGGATGGAACACCATCTGCCCTGTTCGTCAGCATCCGGTGCTGGCGCATATTCCCCCAAAGGCTCAATTTTATTTTGTTCACTCCTACTACCCGGACCCGGACAACCCTTCGGAGGTAATAGCCACTACAAACTACGGCATGGACTTTGCTTCAGTGATTGCCAGAGACAATGTAATCGCCACTCAATTTCACCCCGAAAAAAGCGGCCCCCAGGGGCTTCAACTCCTGAAAAATTTTTGCGGCTGGGACGGAAAGTTAACGCCATGTTAAGCAAACGAATTATTATCTGTCTGGATGTTCGTGACGGCCAGACCACCAAAGGCGTCAAGTTTAAAGGCAATATGGATATCGGCGATCCTGTCGCCATGGCAAAGGCCTATTACGAACAGGGCGTGGATGAATTGGTATTTTATGATATCACGGCATCTTCCGACAGAAGAAATATCATGATCGATGTGGTCTCGGAAGTTGCCAAAAATATATTTATTCCGTTTTCGGTGGGCGGTGGAATCCGCAGCCTGGATGATATGCACCGCGTGTTAAACGCGGGAGCGGAAAAAATCAGCATCAATTCATCAGCGGTATTAAAGTCCGATCTTATTGCTCAAGGCGCGCTTGAATTCGGCAGCCAGTGCGTCGTACTGGGCATGGATGTCAAAAAGGTGCCCAAACGCCCCGAAATACCATCCGGGTATGAAGTGTGGATTAATGGCGGACGGACGCCGATGGGAATCGATGCCATACAGTGGGCCAGAAAGGCGCAGGACCTCGGGGCCGGAGAAATCTGTCTCAATTCCATCGATGCAGATGGAACCAGTGACGGATACGAGCTGACCGTCACGTCCCTGATGACAGCGGCCGTTTCCATACCGGTGATTGCATCCGGTGGCGCCGGCACCCCCCGGCACCTGAAAGATGTATTCGTGACGGCTCACGCGGACGCTGCATTGATCGCATCCATGGTCCATTTCGACCACTATACGGTCAGGCAGATCAAGGCGTATCTGGCCGATGAAGGAATACCGGTCCGGGATGATATTTATTGACGTTGGCTGTAAAACAACTTTCGGCAATGATTTATCGAAAATATCCTGATAGCTGTATCACTGAGGAAGTGTAATTTTGGAAATCAATGCGCATCCGTTTTTCAACCTGTATCATCACGGTTTTATCAAGGTTGCTGTCTGCTCTCCGGAAGTCAGGGTCGCAGACCCCGGATTCAACGTCCGCAAAACCATCGAACTGGTGCTGCAGGCGGCTGAAGGCAATGCAATTTTTGCGATTTTCCCGGAACTGGGCATATCCGCATACTCCAATGAGGATCTGTTCCATCAGGATGCCCTGCTGAAACGGGTACAGGCGGCCATCTGTGATCTGCTCAAAGCCACAAAACACCTTGATCTGATCCTGGTATTTGGCGCCCCGGTTCAGGTGGATTCGTCTCTTTTTAACTGCGGGATCGTGGCCTGCCGGGGCAGCATTCTCGGTGTCGCCGTAAAATCCTATCTTCCGAATTACAGAGAGTTCTACGAGGCCAGGCAGTTCTGTCCGGCACAGGAAGCTGTGTCAACGACGATTGATCTTTGCGGGCAGACGCATATTCCCTTTGGCGCCAACCTCATATTTGATGTCAGCAATATCCGCCATTTTAAATTTTTCATAGAAATCTGTGAAGACGTATGGGTTCCGGTTCCCCCTTCGTCCTTTGCCTGCATGGCGGGCGCAACGGTTATCGGTAATCTTTCGGCCTCCAATGTCACCGTGGGAAAAGCCGACTACCGGCACAACCTGGTTCTGAATCAGTCTGCCCGATGTATTGCCGCCTATCTTTACAGTGCCGCCGGACTGGGGGAGTCAACCACGGATCTGGCCTGGGACAGCCATTCACTGATCTATGAAAATGGAACATTCCTGGCCCAATCCGACCGTTTTTCCCGGGAGCCGCAACTTATTTTCGCCGATATCGACCTCGACCGTCTGGCTCAGGATCGGATGAGAATGAAAAGTTACAGTGAAAACCGCCGGGTACACCACGACATCGTCTTAAGGTTTCGAACGGTTTCCTTTTCGTTGGATATCCCGGAAAAACGCCTGCTGCTCGAAAGGGAAACGTCCCGGTTTCCATACATTCCTTCAGATCCGGGGAAGAGAAACCAGCGCTGCTATGAAACCTACAATATCCAGGTTCAGGGTCTGTCCAAGCGACTTACCTCAACCGGTCTGGAGAATATCGTCATCGGCATTTCCGGAGGCCTGGATTCCACCCAGGCACTGATCGTTGCCGCGCGAACGATGGATCTGCTGAAACTGCCCCGATCCAATATTAAAGCCTATACCATGCCCGGGTTTGCAACCAGCAACAAAACCTACACCAATGCGTTGAAACTGATGCAGGCACTCGGGGTCGAGGCCCATGAAATTGATATCCGGGAAAGCTGCATGCAGATGTTCAAGGATATCGGTCATCCCTACGCATCCGGTCAGAAGGTATATGATATTACGTTTGAAAATGTTCAGGCCGGTGACCGGACCGCTCACCTGTTCCGGATAGCGAATCTGAAAAAGGCTCTGGTTCTGGGCACGGGGGATCTGAGCGAACTGGCGCTTGGCTGGTGCACCTACGGGGTAGGGGACCACATGTCCCATTATAATGTCAATGCCAGCGTCCCCAAAACGCTTATCCAATATCTCATCCGATGGGTCGCTGAAACCCGCCAGTTTGGAGACGAGGCCGCCGAGGTGCTGCTGGATATCCTTGAAACCGAGATCAGCCCGGAACTGATTCCCGGGGACAGCAGTGATCAACCCGCTCAAAAAACCGAATCGAGCATCGGGCCTTATGAACTTCATGATTTTACCAACTTTTATATCACCCGCTACGGGTATCTGCCCACCAAAGTCGCTTTTCTGGCATACTGCGCATGGAAGGACAAAACCGCGGGCAGATGGCCGGACATTCCGGAACACCGAAGGAATGAATATAGCCTGCCCGTCATTAAACACTGGCTGGAAGCGTATCTGTTCCGGTTTTTCAAGGCCACGCAGTTCAAGCGTTCCTGTGTGCCCAATGGGCCCAAAGTAGGTTCCGGTGGCTCTCTGTCTCCCCGAGGAGACTACCGGGCGCCCAGTGACAGTGAGGCCACGGCCTGGCTTGAAAACGCCGGCCTCATTCCGGACGGGGATGAAAACTGATTATACGGCTACAGCTGTTTGACATCATCGTTTCGATTTTCGGGCGGGGATGACTCCTGCCGGCGGTTTAATTCTTCAAGGTGTTTTCGAAACGTTTCAAGCTCCTGTTGCAGGCGTGGCAGTACATCCCTCTGAAATTTTTCACCGGCGGACTGCCCCGAACGCTTCAGATCGTTTATCAGTTGATCCAGTTCGTTTTTAAATGATTTAAACTCCTCGCTTTCCGGAATATGGCTCAATTCGTCCAGCAGCTGATGAAAACTTTTTTTAAGATCCTCAGTCCCCGTTTCCACCCGATCTTTGAATTCCTCAATGATCGCCGAAGCACGGCTGCTTCCTTCAACGGTTTCCCCATCGTTCAGCATCCGGCCATCTTTGCGTATTTGAATGATCTCTATTGCTTTCCGGGCCTCGTCTGCCGGGTCCGTTACAATTAAAAATCTGGAATATTCCGTTGCCGCGGCTGAAAACGATTCGGAAATGATAATATCCACGGCATAATTCCCCTGATCGGTATAAGTGACACGTACCACGTTACCGATTTTATTCTGCTGAAATATAACGCTGTCGGTTTGTTTCAACCCCTGCACCAGATCAAACGTGATATGAAGCTCAAGGCCCTTTTTTTCACAACCGAGAATCGATATCGCGGCTATCAAGAAGAATATGATTTTTTTCATTTTATTAAAACCTCCTGCAGCAATCAAAACCAACCTCCATAGGTCAGGCATATTTTTTTCATGTAACACCAAAATATCAGAGCAATTATAAACAAACAACTGAAAAGAGAATGCCCGAACCGCAAACGGATTTCTGAGCCCGTCCGCGTCCGCTATCCGGCCGGAAACTTATTCCGGTTAAAAGGTCTCTCAAGGGAAGCCTGGTTATAAATGATCGGGCTTGATCATAACTGCGGCCATATTTTGCTGTGCGTAGCCTCGGAGTCCCGCCTGTTGCCGGCGTACGACATGGCGCGATCCGGGGAAAAGATGTCGGGGCCATGAAGCGTTAAAAAGCGCAAACTGTTTGAGGCTTGCCGAGTTTTTGCGCTTTAGCTTCATGGGCACGGCATTCCCCGGATCGTGCTGGAGAAGCCGGCAATGGGCGGGACGGACCCCGTGAGATGGTGGCCGCAGTTATGATCAAGCCCAAATGATCGATATTACATCGGGGGGTAAAAGATATTGGAATCGATGTCTATAGCAGGTGTTTATTCCCGGAATATTTTGCGTTGTTCAGCGCATTTATGTGATACCGGCACGGGTCGGTTGAGAAAAATTTTATAAACAAGGTTAGAAAGTTGCAAGAGAGGATATCTTTTTCCAACTTTTTTTGTGCGGGTTTATTCTGAGTTCTGAAAGGGGTGGGTGGGCTTAAAATGTGACAAAATAAAAAAGGACTCAGATTATAACCTGAGTCCCTGATTTCATGATGGTGCGCCCGGCTGGATTCGAACCAGCGATCTCCAGCTCCGGAGGCTGACGCCTTATCCGCTAGGCTACGGGCGCATTGACGTAAAAATTAAAATAGACCATCGTTGTGTATAAGTCAAGCCTGAACACCCGGGGCGGGGCAAATTAAATTTCCGGCCAGCAGTTCGGGCAACTGCTGAAATTTTTCCTTGGCTTCACCGACCACATAGAGCGAGCCGGCAATGCAGATTATATCTTGAGCAGAAGCGGTTTTGATTGCGTATTCCACCGCATCTCCGACGTTCGGGATAACGCGGGCATCAGGAATGAAACCGGAAGCAAATTCGTGCAGGATCCCGGGAGGCAGGGCCCGATCGATCCCGGGTTGGGTTAAAATCACCTTGCGGGCCATCGGCAGCAGGCATTTGAGCATGGACCGGTACGGTTTGTCATCCAGTATCCCGATGACAAATGTCAGGTTTCGATTTGCAAAACGGGTTGCCTGCAAGGTCGACAGATAGGTTGCCAGCTGTTTTACGGCAATCAGGTTGTGCGCGCCATCAAGTATTACCAGGGGGGCGTTGGAAACAATTTCCAGTCTTCCTGGCCATTTCGTATTGAGAAGCGCCGATGTGATCTGTTCGACATCAAGATTTACAGAACGTTTTTTTAGCAATTCGCAGGCGCAAAGGGTCAGCGCGGCATTGTCCACCTGGTGGGAACCGGGTAGCCCGGTTTGAAGTCGGCGCCAGATATGTTCGATACCAAAATAATTAAATGTGCCATCCGGCTGACGCCGGACGTTAAAATCGCGGCCGAATTGGTGGAAAGGGGCGCCATGTTCCCGGGCTATCTGCTGGAGCGTTTTTTTTGCCGTGTTCTGTCTGGCTCCGCTGATCACCGGAACTCCGGGTTTGATAATTCCCCCCTTTTCGGCGGCTATCCCGGCAAGGGTGTTGCCGAGAAATTTCTGATGCTCCAGGGCTATGTTTGTAATGATGGTGATGGCCGGTTCTTTTATGATATTGGTGGCATCGAGCCGTCCGCCCATGCCGGTTTCAATGACCGCCCAGTCAACCTGCCGGGCTTTGAATTCATAAAATGCCATTGCAGTGGCGTATTCGAAGAATGTGGGGGGGGCTGAAGCGCTGATGCCCCTTTTGATTTCCTGATACAGGCCGACCACCCGTTCATCCGTGATGGGGCAGTTGTTGATCTGTATGCGTTCGTTAAATTTGACGAGATGTGGCGAGGTATACAGTCCGACCTTATATCCGAAGGTGGATAAAATAGTGGACAGACTGGCCGCAATGGAGCCCTTCCCGTTGGTTCCGGCAATATGAATGCATGGGAAACTGTCTTGAGGGTTTCCTAACGCATTGAGGATGTCTCTGATTTTCGAAAGCCCGAGCTTAATGCCAAAACGCCTGAGCCGGAGCATTTCCTGAAGACAATAGTGGTATGATTTCTGCTGTGTCATGGCTATAAAAAACCCGGCATACAATTGATTGCTGCCGGGTCATTCTATAAAAACTATATAAAACGGTTTTGATCTATCGTTGTCTGGAAGCGGCTATCCTTTGTCTTCTCAAGGCTTCCCGCTGTTTGCGTCGCCTGTATTCACTTGGTTTTTCGTAATTTTTTTTCAACTTCAACCGTTTGAAGAGGCCGTCATTTTGAATCTTTTTTTTCAGAATCCTCATGGCCTTTTCAAGGTCATTATCCAAAACTCTCACTTCAATAGCCTTCAAATAAAATCGCCCCTTTCGTTCCACCAAAATTAATGCCAATTATTTTCGATGGTTATTTGATTCAATAATTTATTAAAAAAGTATTTATAACTTACAATTTAATAAAACACAAGAAAAAAAGAATTAATTCATCATAGCAACTGTTGCGTGAAAAAGTAAAGTTAAAAAACAGTATGCCCTTCACAGAAGAAGGCCTCGGCATGCTGATTACAGTTTCGAAATAAGTTTCCGGGTTACCTCAGAGACGCTGGGGCTTCCATCGACGGTAATATAGCGGATTGCAGCATTCTGCTCGGCAATTTTTTTAAAATAATATGCCGATGAAAGCGTTCCTGTTTCAGTATCGTAGTAGATATCATGTCGTTTATTGATAGCGTTTTCGTCCTGATCATCGGCCCGGGTACTCAATTCTCCGCCGCAGACACGGCAACGGTCCCCATTGGGTTCGATGGCTTTGATATAAATATTGTTCGGATGATTATTGTCGTTGATACAAAGTCTGCGTCCCATTATTCTGTTTTTTGCAGTTTCACGTTCCAGAAGTATTTCCACTACAATATCGATATTGATGCCGGCCTCGGTGAGAGATTTGTTCAACATCAGTGCCTGTTGCCTGTTTCTGGGGAATCCGTCCAAAAGCCATCCGTTTCGGCAGTCATCTTTTTGAAGCCGTTCAAGGATCATGGGAATAGTGATATCATCGGGAACCAGATCGCCACGCTCGATATATTTTTTCGCCTGCTTGCCTAAAGGGGTGTTGTTGGATATGTTTTCCCGGAAAATGGCCCCGGATTCAATATGGGGAATATTGAATCTGTCCTTCAGGATTGCCCCCTGAGTTCCTTTTCCGCTGCCGTTGGGGCCGAAAAATAAAATATTCATATCTTGCTCCTTTTTTGCAAGTTTTTATGAGTCGTTCGCACTGGGGTATATGTATCGGTAGAAGATCAACCCCATGGGGTTTTTTATTGCTGGCTACCATACTAATGTTGATTTCATTCGTCAAGGGGATGTGTGCGGTGGTAACGTATCCGGAAAAATAAACGTGTTTTCGATAACTGCTGCAGCGATGTTTATTTGAAAGGCGTCATTTCTGGCTCAGGATTTTTTTGATATAAGCCATGGCCTCCGTTTTTAAAGTTATTTTGTTCAACAGCCGTTTTTCTTCTACCCGGTCAAGAATGGTTTTAAACAGGGGGGAGGGGGAAAGTCCCATTTCATGGATCAGATCATCTCCGCTCACAAGGGGGGGGCGGGATTTGACTGGTTTAAACTCATTCATGAATTGATGAAGCAGGTGTTCGGTAAACAGATAGACATTCCGTGCGTCCGGCTCACCCTTGCCTCTGGTGTCGGCGATAAAATGCAGGAGAAGATCAAAAATGCCATCTCCATAGACGTTAAAAAAACGAACGGTCCCTTTTGGGGTCAAAGCGCCTTTTTTGTGTGCGGTGTATAAATGGAGCGGCTGCAGATGGTTTCGGATAATGGTGTCGATAAATTGTTTGTCGCGGGTTGACAGTTTGAGCCTGTTACTTATATTATAAGAAATATCAGCACCTTTTTTCTCGTGTTGATAAAAATGTATATCCCCCCGTTCATCAGTGGTTCGGGTCAGTGGCTTGCCGATATCATGCAGAAGTGCAGCGTGTTTTAACAGTACCGATCGTTGTGGGTTCATTTTTTCGATGTGCTGGATGAGCATATCGGGTATGCATTGATCTGAGCCGTTTAGCATCCGTTCGAGATGATGGTACGTTCTCAGCGTGTGTATAAACACATTGTGAAGATGGTGCCGGTTCTGGGTACATTCTTTCAGTCCGGCAAGTTCAGGGAAGATCTCCTTCAGCAGGCCGCCGCGATTCATTTGGTGAATATACCGGTATGATTCGGGACTGCTCAGGATTTTAAAATACTCATTCCAAATTCGTTCCCCGGCTGCCGACGCGATTAAATCCGCGCCCCGTTCAATAACGGATTCTGTTTCCGGTTCGATGGTAAAATCCAGCAGCGCTTCCATTCGATAAGCTCTTAACAACCGGATCGGATCTTTGAAAAAAATGGTGGGGGATACCATGCGGATGCATCCGGCATCAAGGTCATTTAATCCGCCAAGACAGTCGATGATTTTATCGGTACTCAGGCAATATGCCATGGCATTGATGGTAAAATCCCGTTGCTTCAGATCATCTTCGATGCCGGTGCCATTGATTGAAGCAATATCAAAAATGTGTTTCTTCGTGACAATGCGATGAATGACTTTCCCCGGTTTTCCTATTTGAACAATCCGGCCACCTGCTTTCATGGCGATGTCTTTTGCATATTCTTCCGGATTTTTTAATACGGCAATGTCGTAATCAGATGGGGTTTTTCCGATGAGCAGATCTCTGACAGACCCCCCCACCAGATAGGCGCCGGGCGTTTTAGGGAGGATACCGGTATTGAACAACGTCATATGCAGCTTGCTTTCGTAAACCGTTTACGCACAATCAAATGTATGATATCAGATAGTCTCGGGTTTAATTGGTTCCCATTCGGCCGTTTTTGTTTTTACCTGTACGGCTTTGACATTCCATCAGAAGCGATTGTATACAACTCATGAAACATCGTCAAGCACGCCTTGAATCAATCCGTATTATGCCATCAGGCAGTTTGAAAATTGCTGTAACCGGTTGTGCCGGATCCGGTAAAAGTATTGTATGCCGCAGATTTGGCCGGCTGGGCGCAACAGTTATCAGCGCCGATCAGATCGCCAGGGAAATTGTTTCGGTCGGGTCGCCGGCTTATCTGTCCATTGTAGAGGATTTCGGTAAACAGGTGCTTTGCGAAGATGGAAGTCTGAATCGGGCGATGCTTCGCCATATCATCATTCACAGTAAGGAAGCCCGGGGAAAAGTGGATCGGGCCACTCATCCTGAAATTGTCAGCGTAATGGATGCTCAAATCAGCCATGCTGAAAAGTCAGGTATTCCCTTCATTGTGGCTGAAGTGCCGTTGCTGTTTGAGTTGCATCTGGAAAAAAAATTCGATGTGATCGTGTCGGTCAGCGTCGATGCCGAGGTGAGGGTGCGGCGTCTGGTTGATCGGGATAAAGTTTCCCGGAAAGATGCGCTGGGGCTGTCGCGCACTCAGATGGCGGATGAGGAGAAACTTCAACGCGCAGATTTTATTTTGAAAAATAACGGTTCTATCGAGGCCCTTGAGCGGGCTGCCGATGATCTGTATCATGAGTTGTCTCAAAATTTTATCATTTCGAATCAAAAGTGCTTGACAGGGGTGACTTCATAATATAGTTGTGTTCACAATAATTGTCGTCCGTCAATTGGAGAGAATACCCAAAATTTTCTTCTTCAGTAAATCAAAATATTCCTCCATACCAGCACTGATTAATCCCTTTATCGCCTGATAAGGGCAAAAACCAGAAGGCAGCTTTTTTAGTCAAAATGCATTTTTATGTGCGCCGTCATGCAGATTTTTTTATTTCTGTATGTTGAATTTTTCTGGCGGCTCGTTCGAGCGTATTTATGAATGCTTTCTGGCAGCAATTAAAAATACGTATTGACATAAAATGATGTCTGACGTTCAATACAACAAAACATAACGTATCAGGAAGCGGAGTAAATCGTTAATGAATTTAGTCGAACTTAAAAATATGAGAATCAGTGAACTCAACCAGATGGCCAAAGAGTTGAGAATTGATGGGGCTGCCGGGATGAGGAAGCAGGAGTTGATTTTTGCACTGCTTCAGGCGCAGATTGAAAAAGACGGATTGATATTCGGTGAGGGGACACTGGAAATATTGCCCGACGGATTTGGGTTTCTGAGGGCACCGAGTTATAATTATCTGCCGGGTCCTGACGACATTTATGTATCACCCTCGCAGATACGACGATTCAATTTGAGAACCGGGGATACGGTATCCGGTCAGATACGACAGCCGAAAGAATCCGAAAGATACTTTGCGCTGTTAAAGGTTGAGGCTGTCAACTATGAGGACCCGGAAATAGCCAGGGATAAGATTCTGTTCGATAACCTTACACCGCTGTATCCGGATGTCAAAATGAATCTGGAAACATTGCCGGATAAGTATTCCACCCGCCTGATGGATTTGCTGACGCCGATCGGATTTGGCCAGAGGGGGCTTATTGTCTCTCCGCCCAGATCCGGAAAGACGATGATGCTTCAGTCTATTGCCAACAGCATTGTCTCTAATCACAAAGATGTCGTCATGTTTGTGGTATTGATTGATGAACGCCCTGAGGAAGTGACGGATATGGAGCGATCTGTCAAGGCAGAAGTCATTAGCTCAACATTTGACGAGCCGGCGGAACGTCACGTTCAGGTAGCTGAAATGGTAATTGAGAAAGCCAAACGGCTTGTGGAGCATAAAAAAGATGTGGTTATTTTACTGGACAGCATTACCCGGCTGGCCAGAGCCTATAACTCCGTGATGCCGCCCAGCGGAAAGATTCTTTCCGGTGGTGTGGATTCCAATGCGTTGCAGCGTCCCAAACGGTTTTTCGGGGCGGCCAGAAATATAGAAGAGGGTGGAAGTTTGACGATTATTGCGACAGCGCTGGTAGATACCGGAAGCCGAATGGATGAAGTGATTTTTGAAGAATTCAAGGGAACCGGCAATATGGAAATTCAGCTGGATAGACGGCTTGCGGATAAACGGATGTTTCCGGCTATTGACATCAAAAGATCCGGTACACGGAAAGAAGAGCTGCTACTCGACGAAGAAACGATCAACCGCGTCTGGATACTCAGAAAACTTCTTTCATCACTCAGCACATCAGACAGTATGGAGTTTTTGCTTGATAAAATGAGCGGAACCAAGAATAATAAAGAATTTCTCGATTCAATGAATGCATAAAGTTACAGGGGGTTGAAAAAGCAATGAAAAAAGATATACATCCGGAATACGCAGAGACAAAAATTCAATGTGCCTGTGGGAACGTAATTGAGGTGGGCTCCACAAAATCCAATATCAGTGTGGAGATTTGTTCCAAATGCCATCCGTTTTTTACCGGAAAACAGAAATTGATAGATACCGCCGGCCGAATTGAACGTTTCCGTAAAAAATATGAAAAATTTCAGAACAAGTAAAACGCATTGATGCGTATTTCATTATAGCGTGAAGAAATACGCATCGGTTGATAAAAGTGGTCTGTATTTTGAAAAACGGTCTCTGTCAGTTGAGGCCTGTTGGTATATTAATTTCCGGCTAATCGGTCTACAGCCGGAGGCCGATTAGAATGTGTTACCTGTGAGCCCATGTTTGAAAAACTAAAAGGTGTGGAAGAGCGTTTTGAAGAAGTTGAAAAGCTGCTCAGCGATCCGAAAGTCGTTAAGGATCGTCAGCTGTTTCAGAAATACAGTCGTCAACATGCTGAACTCGGTAAGATCGTCACAATGTACAGGGCCTACAGGCAAGCAGATGAGGATTTTAAAAGCAGCCAGGAACTTTTAAACGACGGAGATGCGGATATTAAAGAGCTGGCCGGTGAGGAAATTGACCGTCTTGCCCATAAAAAATCAGAATTGGAATCCGAGATCAAAAAGCTTCTCATGGCGAAAGATCCCAATGATGAAAAAAATGTGATCCTTGAAATCCGTGCAGGAACGGGAGGCGAAGAGGCCGGCCTTTTTGCCGGCGATCTGTTTCGGATGTATGAACGATATGCGGAGCAATGCCGTTGGAAAATTGAGATCATGAGCCATCATACTACCGGTGTGGGAGGCCTGAAAGAAATTGTCGCCATGATTCATGGAAATGGCGCCTACAGTCGGCTGAAATATGAAAGCGGGACTCATCGGGTTCAGCGGGTTCCAGCCACCGAAACTCAAGGGCGAATTCATACGTCAGCTGTCACTGTCGCCGTTTTGCCCGAAGCTGAGGAAGTGGATATTCATATTGATCCCGGTGAAATCAAGGTTGATGTTTACCGGTCTCAAGGCCCTGGCGGCCAGTCGGTCAATACGACCGACTCAGCGGTTCGAATTACGCATTTTCCTAGCGGCCTTGTCGTGATCTGCCAGGATGAAAAATCTCAGCTCAAAAATAAAATCAAGGCGATGAAGGTGTTGCGTGCCCGACTTCTCGATAATATGATCCGTGAGCAACATGAAAAGCGATCTGAGGAGCGCAAGATTCAGATAGGAAGCGGAGATCGAAGTGAGAGAATTCGAACGTATAATTTCCCCCAGAGCAGAGTGACGGATCATCGAATCGGGCTCACTTTGTATAAGCTGGACAGTGTTCTGCAAGGCGCTCTGGATGAAATTATTGTCCCGTTGATTACGTTTTATCAGACTCAGGCGCTCAAGAATGCTGAATCAGCCAAAGACTGACGAATCCCGATGGACTATTCTCAAAATCCTCAAGTGGACCACATCGTACTTTAAATCCCTGAATATTGGAGAACCCAGGGCCTCAGCGGAAATCATTCTTGCGTATGCATTGAAGCTGACGCGGATCGATTTGTATCTTCGTTATGATCAGCCTCTGGATAAAACGGAGCTGTCGCTGTTTAAAACACTGGTCAAACGCAGGGCGAATCATGAGCCCGTGGCGTATATTGTGGGGAGCAGGGAATTCTGGTCGCTGGATTTTGAAGTTACACCCGATGTCCTGATTCCCCGGCCGGAAACCGAGTGCCTTGTCGAAGCGGCTCTGGCGCTGTTGCCTGAAAATCGGAATGACCCAGCCCCCTGTTTGCTGGAGCTGGGTACCGGGTCGGGGGCTATCGTGATATCCCTCGCTACCGAAAGGCCGGGGTGCCGGTTTTTCGCCGTGGACAAATCCATTCGGGCGGTTCAGCTGGCCAGACAAAACGCCGGACGCCATTTGGTGGATGGCATTATCCATTTTTGCTGCTGCAGCTGGTTTGAGGCGTTGAATTCGGAAAGATGGCTCTACGATATCATCGTATCCAACCCTCCGTATATTCCGACAGAAACTGTCGGAGGCCTGCAGCCTGATATCGTTGCATACGAACCCCATGCAGCGCTTGATGGGGGGAAGGACGGGCTTTTCAGTATCCGGCACATTATCACTCACGCTCATCGGTATATGATTTGCGGCGGGTGGCTGCTGCTTGAAATCGGACATGATCAGCGGATAGATACCGGGCGTATTATCGACGAAACCGGCGCCTATGATCAGGTGCGGTATATTCAGGATTACAGCGGATATGATCGGATTGTTCAGATGAGAAAAAAATGATTGATGACCCATATGGCTGAGAAAAATCTTGATGATCAGAATGTGATTTGATAGAAATGTAAAAATTTGAAAATAACGCACGTCCTTGGACCTGCCTCCAGGTGCTTTTGCTAAAGTCGGAAGCGGGGGAGATAAGGGCGGTAGCTTAACCAACACAGAAGGGAAAAAAATGGCTTATCTAACGATGAAAGAATTTTTGGAAGCAGGCGTACATTTCGGTCATCATACGAAACGGTGGAACCCCAAGATGAAACCGTATATTTTCGGGGCAAGAAATGGGATTTACATTGTGGATCTCCAGAAAACCGTTCGTATGTTTAAAACCGCGTATGATTTTATCACCGATACTACGGCCGGTGGAAAAAGTGTGCTGTTTGTAGGCACGAAAAAACAGGCCAGGGAATCCGTGTATGAAGAAGCGAACAGATGTGAAATGTTCTACGTCCATAATCGGTGGTTGGGCGGAATGTTGACCAATTTCCAAACTATCAAAAAGAGTATAGATCGATTGAACTATCTCAACACAATCCGTAATGATGAGTCAATCAATTTGTTTCCCAAAAAAGAACGTTTGAAGCTGGAAAAAGAACGTTTGAAACTGGACAATAACCTGGGCGGTATTCGAAATATGACTCAGCTTCCGGGAGCCGTATTTATCGTGGATCCCAAAAAGGAAGCGATCGCGGTTCGAGAAGCCAAACGACTGAACATACCTATCGTCGGGGTTGTGGATACCAATTGTGATCCGGATGATATCGATTACATTATTCCCGGAAATGATGATGCAATCCGGTCAATCCGCTTGATCTCTGCAAGAATTGCCGATGCCTGCATTGAAGGACATCAGCGTTTGAAAGAAAAACAGCAGGCTGAGACGGATAAACAATTTGACGAAGTGATGGAAATGACTGAGTTGGGTTCTGAACTCAAGCCTGGCGAAAGAAAGGTCGTTTCAGACGGCACGCAGGGGCCGGTTGTCGAGGTGATTAAACGATCTGCTTCCGGAGCCGTACAGGACAGCGGCGTGGAACAAGTTGAAAAATCAACTGATTCTGAAAAAAATACAGGAGAATGAATATGGCAGCAATAACGGCAGCACTGGTGAAACAGCTCCGGGATGCCACATCGGCCGGCATGATGGACTGTAAACATGCACTTTCAGAGTGCGGAGGCGATATTAACAAGGCCGTAGAATTTCTTAGGAAAAAAGGCCTGGCTACGGCTCAGAAAAGAGCGGGCCGAGCCATGTCTGAAGGCTTGATCCAGTCTTATATCCACATGGGCGGGAAAATGGGTGTCCTGGTTGAGGTTAACTGTGAAACGGATTTCGTGGCAAAGACCGATGATTTTAAAGAGTTTGCTAAAAATATTGCCATGCATATCGCGGCAGCGAATCCAGTCGCGATCAAACCCGAGAACGTGCCTGAGGATGTCGTAAATAAAGAGAAAGATATCTATCGCGGACAGGCCCTTGAAATGGGGAAACCTGAAAATATGCTGGATAAAATCGCGGAAGGCAAGCTGAAGAAATTTTTCAAGGAAAACTGCCTGATGGAACAGACGTATGTCCGTGATTCCGAAAAGACGGTTGCCGATCTGTTGAATGAAATGATCGCTAAGACCGGAGAAAATATCATTATCAGCCGGTTCGCAAGATTTCAGCTGGGGGGGGAGTCATAAAATTTGGATTCGCCCAGATATAAGCGTATTTTGTTGAAGTTGAGTGGTGAAGCCCTGGTGGGAGATCAGGGCTTCGGTATCAGCCCGGAAGTGCTGAAGTTTGTTGCGGAAGAAATTCACTCTATCTTTGACCTCGGTGTCCAGATTGCTGTTGTGGTCGGAGGCGGCAACATATTCAGAGGTGTTGCTGCTTCCATCTACGGCATGGATCGGGCTTCAGCCGATAACATGGGGATGCTGGCGACGGTTATCAACAGTCTGGCATTGCAGGATATACTCGAGAAAAGGGGGATACAGACGCGTGTTCAGACGGCAATATCCATGCACGAAGTTGCAGAACCCTTTATATTGCGTAAAGCGGTTCGGCATCTTGAAAAAGGAAGAGTCGTTATATTTGCCGCAGGAACCGGAAACCCCTATTTCACGACGGATACGGCGGCTGTACTTCGGGCACAGGAAATTCGTGCAGAGATTTTATTAAAGGCTACCAAAGTGGATGGCCTTTATGATTCTGATCCTGAAAAAAACGAAGATGCCAAATTCATAAAGAAAATCAATTATATGCAGGTTCTCGAACGACAGTTATCCGTTATGGATATGACTGCAATATCCCTTGCTATGGATAATTCCCTTCCTCTTTCCGTATTTAACCTGAAGGCAAAAGGGAATATCCGGAAAATAGTCTGTGGTGAAACAGTCGGCACTATGATTACCAAATCAGCCGTTGTTGATTGATTCTGCAGCAAATTTGACTTTACAACTGCAAATTGAGCAACTCAAATTGAAAACATGAAAAAATAGGTGAACGCCCATGATTGAATCGACATATCAGGAAACTAGAGAGCGGATGGAGAAATCCTTAACCGCACTGACCAATGAATTGAAAAGAGTGAGAACGGGTCGTGCATCTCTTTCGCTTCTGGATTCAATAAGGGTTGACTACTATGGCACAATGACCGTTTTGAGCCAGATGGCTTCGTTGTCAGTACCGGAAAGTCGGCTTATCACCATACAACCCTGGGATGCTTCCGTTATAAAAGATATCGAGAAAGCGATACTGAAATCCGGCTTGGGACTCACCCCGTCAAATGACGGGAAAATCGTACGGATTTCCATACCGCCGCTTACCGAGCAACGTCGGAAAGAACTGGTGAAACTTGTTCATAAAATGTGTGAAGAACATAAGGTTGCGGTAAGAAATATCCGGAGGGATTCAAATGAATTGCTCAAAAGATTTAAAAAAGACGGTGATATATCGGAAGACCAGGTATTCAAGGGCCAGGATCAGATCCAGAAAATTACAGACGACTATATCAAACGAGTAGACGAAATCTATATGGAAAAAGAAAAGGAGATCCTTGAATTTTAATACCTCGCCATGCAGCTCTCCGAGCATAGACCCGGATAATCTTCCCACTCATGTGGCTGTCGTAATGGATGGGAACGGGCGCTGGGCGAAGCAGCGGTTGATGAATCGAATCAAGGGTCATGAAAAAGGGGCGGAAATCGTCCGGACGATTGTTAAAACTTCCCGTGAAATTGGAATTCAGGTTCTGACCCTGTACGCATTTTCAACGGAAAACTGGCAGCGGCCGAAATATGAAATTTCCGCACTCATGTCACTTCTGAAAACATTTCTTCGTTCCGAACAGAAGGAGTTGATGGAAAGGGATATCCGCCTGAATGCCATCGGGCAGATAGACCGGTTACCGGAGGATGTGCGAAGCATCCTGTCAGATGTAATGACATTGACCCGATGTAACCGGGGAATGCTGTTGAATCTGGCGCTGAGTTACGGCGGGCGATCAGAGATCGTCCGGATGGTCCAGCGTATTGCTGAAGAAGTCGCAGATGGGCGTATCGATTCGGATTCGATTACTCATGAAACCGTTTCTGATAACCTTTATACAGCGGGTATGCCGGATCCGGACATGCTCATTCGAACCAGTGGGGAGATGCGCATCAGTAATTTTCTGCTGTGGCAGATTGCGTACACGGAAATTTTTGTAACAAAAACACTTTGGCCTGAATTCAGCAGAGATGAGTTCCTGAAGATCATCAAAGAATATCAGGGGCGTAATAGAAGATTTGGGAAAGTAGTATCCCAGATTTAAGACAATATCGAATAGTCACCCTGATTTGAAATGATTGTGGGATAATTCAGCCGCTGTAACGGCTAAAATATAAAGAATCCATTATTACATGGCACATTTAAAACGATGGATCACCGCCATTGTGGCCCTTCCCTTTTTGCTGGTGCTGATGCTGAAGGGCGGGGCTTTCCTGTTTGCTCTTTTCATCTCCGTTATTGGCATTGTGGCACTCGGAGAATATTATCGTATCGTATTTACACCAACTCCAAATTTGATTAAAGATCCTGTTACCGCTTTTGGCTTTCTGATTTGTCCGCTGATGATCTGGGCAGCATACGTCACGTCTTTTGAATCCATCATATTGCTGATTACGCTTAACCTTCTTGTTTCAGGCTGTTATTCTTTACGGCAATTCCGGTCAGACGTTCGGGCAGTTGAGCGTTTATTCAAACAGGTTTTTGGTATCCTCTATATTCCGTTGCTTCTGTCCTTTCTGGTTTTGATCCGGAATTCAAGTCAGGGACTGGTCTGGATATTTTTTCTTCTCGTCATGGTATTCGCCTGTGATACAGGCGCCTTTTACATCGGAACATGGCTGGGACGCAATAAGCTTTGCCCCTCCGTCAGTCCGAATAAAACCATAGAAGGATCGATAGGCGGACTTGCCGCAGCCTTGATCGCCGGCGGGATATACAGACTGTATGTTATTCCGGATCTGGCTTTGGGCAAAGTGATGTTATTGAGTATTATTATCGGAATTGTGGGGCAGATTGGTGATCTGTTTGAATCCGAGTGTAAACGATATGGGCATATAAAGGATTCCGGTTCCATATTGCCCGGTCATGGGGGACTTCTGGATCGGATTGATGCACTGCTGTTTGCGGCCCCGGTAGTATATTGTTTTAAACAGTATCTGTTGTAAGGGCCCGGCAATCATAAATTGTGACGGGGCCTTAATTTTTTATGTATGGTATTTTAAAAACAGAATATGAAACATCTTTCCATACTCGGTTCCACCGGTTCGATTGGCAGAAACGTGCTCAAGATTGTTGAACAGTTTCCGGATAAGTTCAAGGTGACGGCTGTAGCCGCAAAATATAACATTGATCTGGTGGCTGAACAGATTCGCGTGTTTCATCCTGACGTAGCGGTTGTTTACGATGAGGAGCATGCCTGTGAATTGAGGAAAAAAGTGCCGCAGGCATCCGGAGTCGAGATATTCTACGGAATTGAAGGATATATCCGGGCAGCAACGCTTCAACGCATTGACATGGTTGTTATGGCAATCGTCGGTTCAGCCGGTCTGATTCCTACCCTCCGTGCCATTGAGGCGGGTAAGGATGTGGCGCTGGCCAATAAAGAAACGCTGGTAATGGCCGGTGAGATTGTGATGAACGCTGCCATACGTCATGGGGTTCATATCCTTCCGATTGACAGTGAGCACAGCGCAGTTTTTCAGTGTCTGGCCGGACATCCCAGACAGGATTTGGAAAAAATCATATTAACCGCATCCGGGGGACCCTTTTTAACGACTCCGATTCATGAACTGGCGGATATTGAGCCTGAAGATGCTCTGGCGCATCCGACGTGGCAGATGGGGAGAAAAATAAGCATCGATTCGGCTACAATGATGAATAAGGGGTTTGAAATCATTGAAGCAAAACATCTGTTCGGCGTTGATTTGACTCAGATTGATGTCGTTATTCATCCGCAAAGTGTGGTTCATTCGATGGTATCCTTCTGTGACGGTACAATTATCGCCCAAATGGGTATTCCGGATATGAAAGCCGCCATCGCTTATGCAATGTCCCATCCAAATCGTCTTCCATTAAGGCAGCCGCTTCCGGATTTTACGAAGATTGGCGCGTTGAGGTTCGAAAAACCGGATATGGAAAAATTCCCCTGCCTTTTTCTGGCATATGAGGCATGTCGATGCGGTGGCACATTGCCGGCTGTTCTGAATGCGGTGAATGAAATTGCTGTCGAACAATTTTTAAATAAAAAAATTGGTTTTTTAACGATACCGGATATCGTAAGAAACGTGATGATGGCGCATGAGACCGTTTACCATCCGTCTCTTGATGCGATTCTGGAAGCAGATCGATGGGCTCGGGAAAAAGCCCGTGAATTCATCACCCGCCGGCTGTGATGACTGAAAAATCTGCATCGGACATTCTCCCGGTTGGCAGATACCGGTCTGACCCGGCAAATAACAGGAACTCACTACTTTATGACTACATTAGTCGCATTCGTTTTCGTGCTCGGCGTATTGATATTTTTTCATGAATTGGGACATTTTATTGTTGCCCGATTGTTCGGAGTGGGGGTGGAAACATTTTCACTTGGATTTGGCCCCAGGCTTGTCGGGAAAACGTATGGTGGAACCGAGTACAGGCTTTCGGCAATTCCACTGGGGGGCTATGTCAAGATGGTGGGGGAAGACCCCGATGCCGATATTGATCCTGAAGATATATCGATTTCATTTACCCATCAACATGTTCTGAAACGAATATGTATCGTAGCGGCAGGCCCGTTTTTTAACCTGCTGCTTGCCGTGCTTATATTTTTTGGGATTTTTTTGTCTTCCGGCTCGTACGTATTAAAACCGTCGGTGGGCGAGGTGTCTGCCGACAGCCCGGCTTACCGGGCGCAACTGCAAAAGGGCGATCTGATCGAGGCGATTGACGGCCAGTTGATCGACAGCTGGGAGAATATGGCCCGTCTGATTTCTGACAGTGGCGGCAGACAGTTGCGGTTTACCGTTCGTCGGGATGGCGATGTCCTGGATACAGTTGTCGTTCCGGAATTATCGCAGTCCAAAAATATATTCGGTGAAGATGTTGATCGGTATCTGATCGGTGTGGCCGCCGCCGGGGATATTTTTATTAAACCACTCAGTATTGTTGGGGCCCTGGGTGAGAGTTTTAAACAGACATATTCCATATCAGAATTGACGGTCGTCAGTATCGTTAAATTGATTCAGGGTACTATTTCAACAAAAACGCTGGGCGGTCCCATCATGATCGCCGAACTGGCAGGGCAGCAGGCAAAAGAAGGCGCAGGACATCTGATATTTTTTATTGCCCTGTTGAGCATTAATCTGGCCGTTCTTAATTTTCTACCCATACCGGTTCTCGACGGCGGGCATATGCTTTTCTTTTTCATCGAGCTTGTTGCCGGCCGTCCGTTAAACCTGAAAATGCGGGTGATTGCCCAGCAGATCGGGATCATCATCCTCGTGTTGTTGATGCTGTTTGTTTTTTATAATGATCTGGCCCGGGTATTTTTTGGAAAGTAGGGCGTAAGGAGCAGAGGTCAAGGACAGAAGCCAGAGGACAGAAGATAATAGATAACCAATAACGGATAACAGATAACTAACCATGTCATATCAACTTGAAATTACGTTAAAATCAGATTTGAAGGATGCGGAGGGCGAGGGAATTCGCCAGAAGGCGCTGCATTATTTTGGAATCGAGCTGGATCAGGTACGCTGTATTCATGTGGTTACGATCGATGCAGATCTCACACCGGAGCAACTGAATATGATCCGGTCCGAGCTGTTTACAAATCCGGTTACCCAGCTGTCTTCGTTCAACCCAATTGTCCTTGCGTTTGACTGGACGATCTGGGTGGGCTATCGCCCCGGTGTACGGGATAATCCGGGAAGCACGGCGGTCGAAGCGATTGAAGATATGCTGGGAATTGCATTCAGGCCGGGTGAGGCGGTCTATACATCAACACGATATTGTCTTACCGGAAAAGGCGTCACTGCCGACGATGTGCATAAGATTGCAGGAGAACTGCTGGCCAATGACATCATTGAGCAATGGAAAATTATTTCAAATGCCGATTGGGAACCTGACGTCGGTGTCGGAGTCATTATTCCCAAAGTCATTCTGGATCACCAGCCCGGTGTCGAAACAGTCCCCATCGATAGTGACGCAACGCTCAAACAAATCAGCGATGAGCGTAATCTGGCATTGAATCCGAACGATATCCCCGTGATCAGGGCCTATTTTCTGAACGATACGGTTCGCAAGGACCGGGTTTCATCAGGATTGAGCGATCCGACGGACATCGAGCTTGAATATATTTCGCAGGGCAGAAGCGACCACTGTAACCACAATACCTTTGGCGGGCTCTTTCACTACCGGGATCTGAAAACCGGAGAGACGCAGCATATTGACAGCCTTTTCAAGACCTGCATTGTGTCGCCGACACGCGAGTTGAGCAAAAAAAAAGACTGGGTGGTGTCGGTGTTGTGGGATAATGCCGGCGTCGGGCGGTTTGACGAGGATCATTTTTACGTGATTACCGGAGAAACCCATAACTCCCCGTCCAATATGGAGGCCTATGGGGGAGCCATCACCGGCATTGTGGGGGTTTATCGTGATCCGCTCGGGACAGGAAAAGGCTCAAAGCTCGTGATGGGAAGCTACGGGTTCTGCGTCGGTGATAGAAATTACGATGGCGATTTGAAGCCCCATCTTCATCCCCGGCGACTGCTTGATGGCGTTATCGAAGGGGTGCGCGATGGGGGTAATAAAAGCGGTGTTCCGACGCCCTTCGGCCAGGTGTTGTTTCATCACGGGTATATGGGAAAATGTCTGGTGTTTGTAAACGCAGTCGGCATTATGCCGTCAACGGTCAGTGGGGCGCCTTCAGATCAGAAAAAAACATCCTCGGGTGAATTGATCATTATGTGCGGCGGAAGAGTCGGCAAGGACGGAATCCACGGGGTCACCGCATCCTCTGAGGTGTTTTCCGAGCATACACCGGCCGGGCATGTGCAGATCGGCGATCCCTATACTCAGAAAAAAATGCATGATTTTCTGCTGGAAGTCAGAGATGAAGGCCTTATTCGATATATTACCGATAATGGCGGCGGCGGGCTTTCGTCGTCAATAGGGGAGTCTGCCCGGTTTTCCAATGGCTGTGAAGTTGAGATTGAAAAAGTGCCGCTGAAGTATGAGGGGCTTGATCTATGGGAAATATGGGTGTCTGAATCGCAGGAACGAATGACCGTTTCGGTCCGGCCTGAAGATCTGGACCGATTTATGCTGCTTTCCCGTAAACATGCGGTTGAAAGTACGGTCATCGGGCGCTATACGGATTCAGGCAAACTGCATATCACTTATAAGGGAAAAACCTGTGCCTATGTGGACATGGACCTGCTGCAATCCGGATTTCCTCAGTGGGAGTTTGATGCCGACTGGCAGCCTCCTGAAAACCGCGGATTATATGAGCCGGTTTTCAGTCATCCGTACGATTATAATCAATTGCTGAAGGATGTACTGGCGCGACCCAATATTTGCTCCAAAGAATGGATCAGTCGTCAGTATGATCATGAGGTTCAGGGCACCAGCGTGATCAAGCCGCTGGTGGGTGCCGAACGGGATGTGAACACCGATGCATCGGTCATTCGTCCGGTTCTGGGTTCCACAAAAGGCCTTGCCTTTTCCCAGGCCCTGCTTCCGACGTATTCGGCTGTTGATGCGTATCACATGACGACCTGTACCATTGATGAAGCGGTCAGGCGGCTGCTGTCCGTAGGCGGCAGTCTGGATCACATCGGGGGGGTGGATAATTTCTGCTGGCCGAGCATCCAGTATGATCCGGAGAAAAATCCGGACGGCAGATTCAAGGCCGCGCAACTGGTCCGTTCCTGTCAGGCGCTTAAGGATATGTGTTTTGCTTATGAAATTCCGCTTCTCTCCGGAAAGGACAGCATGTATGTGGACGGACATCTGCAAGGCCGATATGATGAGTTTCATAAAGTCTCCGCTCTGGAAACGCTTCAGTTTTCCGCGATATCTCTGGTGGATGATATTGACCGATGTGTAACCATGGACAGCAAGATTGCCGGCGATCGGGTGTATGTGCTGGGGATGACCCGAAATGAACTGGGCGCATCGGAATATTATGAGCATCTGGGCTATGTCGGACGGAATGTGCCTCAGGTTGACGCTCAATCGTTCAGGGGCGTTTACAGGGCGCTTGAAAATGCCATACAGGAAGAAATCATGGCTTCGGTTCACGGCGTTTACCGCGGGGGATTAGGCGTTCATCTGGCGATGGTCGCCATGGGCGGAAACCTCGGAATGGACGTTCAGTTGGCGCAGGTGCCGGCAGAAGGGCTGGACAGGGATGACCGGATCCTGTTTTCTGAATCAGCCGGCAGGTTTATTGTGACCATTGATCCCGCAAACCGGGGCAGATTTGAAACCATCATGCAGGGCCTTGCCTGTGCCTGTATCGGTACGGTAACCGATACGCCTGATCTTGTCATTCACGGTCTTGATCAGAAGTCCATTGTGGAGGTAACCATTCAGGATTTGAAGACGGCATGGAAAACGCCCTTTGGAGATTTGATATGAAACGCGTGCGAGTACTTGTTCTGACGGGTTACGGGCTGAACTGTGATCATGAAACCGCTTATGCCTTTAAACTGTGCGGCGCTGAACCTGAAAGGGTTCATATTAATTCATTGATAGATGGAACGGTCGAGCTGGACGCGTTTCAGATCATGGCCTTTGTCGGCGGATTCAGCTGGGGAGATGACCACGGGGCAGGCGTGATTCAGGCCGTACGGCTAAAGACCAATATCGGTGAAAAACTGATTCGATTTATAGAAAAAGGCAACCTGATTATCGGCATATGCAATGGGTTCCAGACGCTGGTCAATTTGGGTCTGCTGCCCGGTTTTGATCATGACTATGCCACCCGAAGCGTGGCATTGACTTTCAATGACTGCGGAAATTTCCGGGATGACTGGGTACATCTGAACGTAAATGAAAAATCATCCTGCGTATTTACCCGCGGCCTTGATCGGATCGAGCTGCCGGTACGGCACGGGGAGGGCAAATTCTATTCGGATGAACCGACCGTAAAGCGTCTGATCGACAACCATCAGGTGGTGCTTCAATACGCACTTGCCGACGGCATGCCTGCCGGCGGACAGTTCCCGTACAACCCGAATGGCGCGGTTTATGATATCGCAGGCATCTGTGACCCCACCGGGCGTGTATTCGGTCTGATGCCGCATCCGGAAGCCTACAACCACTTTACCAATCACCCGAACTGGACGTTGAAAAAAGAGCTGATGAAGCGTGCCGGGGGCGGAGCATCCGCCGCGGAAAACATCCCCCCTGGAATTCAGATTTTTAAAAATGCTGTGGATTTCATGATACAGCGTTGATCTGGGCTAAATGTTGATTCAGTCCCGTCAAGTTGAAAGCTGAAAATCTCACGCAAAGGTGACGAGGAAACTACACTATATATAGTAAAATCAGGAAGTGTCAAGATTGTTCTTCCATCAGACATGGGGAATGAGGTCACGCCCGTAATACTGTCTGAAGGAGATTTCTTCAGTGAAATGGCACTCCTGGACGGACTGCCACGCTCGGCCGATGTAGTGGCGTTTGAACCTTCCGAGTTGCTGGCCCTGAATCAAAAGGATTTTCAGAACATTCCTGAAGGACAATGAAGAGGCTATACGGTCGATCTTTTCGTATCTCTCAATGCGGCTGCGCAGGACAGACGACCTTTTGGAAGATGCTCACTTTCTCAATATCTCCGCAAGGCTTGCCCGAAGACTTGTCGCGCTGTCCCAAAAATACGGTCACCAAAAGGAAGAGGGGGGGGCTATCCGGATCGACCTGAGTCTGACTCAAAAGGATCTCGAAAGCATAGCTGGATCCACAAGGGAGAGCATAAATAAGGAATTGAGAGTCCTGCGTGAAAATGGATTAGTCAACACCGAAGGGAATACCATTAAGATCCTCAACATGGAACGCCTCGAAAAGCGTGCCCATCTGCAAAAATCCATGTGACATATTTTACGCCAGAGATATGAAGTCTTTCATTGCATTCACCAATAATCTTTAGTATAAACTAAAAGTCAGTTTGCCCGCTATGGAGTTTCAGGATTTCTTCTTAAATAACAGGCGGTTGTAATAATGTTGCTTTATGCGGGATACCTTTTGCAAATCTTCTCGGCAATTCTGGGCGCTGTCGTTGGAAGTTTTCTTAACGTATGCATCTACAGAATTCCTTCGGGAAAATCTGTTGTGTTCCCCGCGTCTCATTGCCCGGCCTGCAAGCATCCCATAAAATTCTATGACAACATACCGATAATCAGCTACCTTATGCTCAGGGGAAAATGTCGGCATTGCAGCAAAAGAATATCTCCGCTCTACCCGGTGATAGAACTGCTGACCGCTGTTATATCCGTGTTCCTCTTCCGGAAATATGGCCTGTCATTCGAGTATCTCTTCTCCTTTGTGTTCACGTGCGCTCTGATTATCATAGCTTTTATTGACCTGAAACATCAGATCATCCCGGACGTGATAACCCTTCCGGGCATACCGCTGTTCGCACTGGCGGCTATCTTCTTCATGGATGTCACGATCAGGGACTCCCTGATCGGTATTCTGGCGGGCGGAGGATTTCTTTCCCTGATCGCCATCGGATATCAGCTCCTGACAAAAAGAGAGAGGATGGGAGGAGGAGACATTAATCTGCTGGCCATGGCAGGGGCTTTCTTGGATGGCAGTTCCTGTGGTTTGTCATCATGGCAAGCTCCCTTATCGGTGCGGTCGCGGGCATATCCATTATGGTCTCCAGGGAAAAAGACACAAAATACGCCATCCCCTTCGGACCGTTCCTGTCCGTCGGCGCCATTGCCTATATCTTTTGGGGTAATATGATCATGAAATTTTTGTTTTACAGGCAGGCAGAAATGATAGCTGGCACACAAAAAAAAACCGGTTTCACGTTGATAGAATTAATGATTGTGATTGCTATTATGGCGATCCTCGCCGGCATAGCAGCGCCTAATTTTCAGACCTATATGACCCAGAGAAGGCTGAACGGAGCCGCAAGACAGGTTATGACGGATTTGATGGCAGCGAGAAGCAAGGCGGTCAGCCTTAACCAGAAGGTAAAGGTCTCCTTTGGAAGCAATCATATATATCAGATATGGAATGACGCGGATGGCAATGGAATCGTTGCCGACAATGAAGGCGATGATATTGAAAGGGACATCCATCCAGACTATCATGATGTAACCCTGAGTACGGGTGCAACAAATTATATCCTTTTTGATCCCCGCGGAACTTCGACCAACAGCACTGTCAGCGCAATAAATTCGGTCGGGGAGAAAACCATAACTACCTCTATAGCGGGAAGAGTGAAAATAAATTAATGTTTAATGGATGAAAAGATGCGCAAATTTTTCAATGATAGCGGCTTTACACTGATAGAAATCATGATAGCCATTTTTATCCTTACGGTCGGTCTTCTGGGTGTGGCGGGCGTGGCGATAACAGTTATTAATGGAAACGCATTCAGTAATAAGATTACCACCGCAACAGCACTGACCCAGGATAAGATGGAAGAATTAAGAGGCACCGCCTATACAAGCATCTCAGACGGCGGTCCAGAGACACTGGAGTCCATCTACACGCGGACATGGGCAGTCACAGATGATTCGCCTGTCGATGGCATGAAAACCATTGAGGTCAATGTGAAATTTCAATGGAAAGGCAGCTCACGCAATGTTACGCTCCAGACGATGGCGGGACAATAATGGAATATCTCAAGAGAAAAAGGGAAAAAATACTCCATCCATACCCGGAAAGCGTCTGCGGGTTCACGCTGGTAGAACTGCTGATCGCGATGGCCGTCGGACTGATTGTCCTCGGCGCTATGTACGGAGTTTTTACCACCCACAACAAAACCTTCAGCACTCAGGAGCAGGTAGCTGAGATGCAGCAGAATGCCAGGGCCGCCATGGACATGATGACCAGAGAGATAAGAATGGCAGGATACGATCCGCTGGGCTCGGCAGGCCCAGGAATTGTCATTGCCACATCCAGCTCCATCAATTTCACTCTCGACATAACAAGTACATCCGGCCCCGACGCACCCGATGGAGATACATCTGATCCGAATGAAAATATTACCTATTCACTTTACACAGCAGACGGCATTCAAAAACTCGGTCGAAAATCGAGTGCTGGCGCTGTCAATCAACCTGTTGCAGAACATGTCCAATCTCTTGAATTTGAATACTGGGATGCGAGTGGCACCATAACCAATACCGTGGTGGATATACGCCGGATACAGGTTGCCCTTACGGTCGAAACCGCCAAACCGGATCCTGATTATGCACCCAATGGCGGTTACAGAACATATACACTGACTTCTGGCATAACCCCGAGGAATCTCGGCTTGTAAAAGGGGGCATTTTCCCATGAAGATAAAAAAACGGTTTGACGTGACAGACAATGAAAAAGGAATGGTGCTAGTCGTAGCTATTCTGTTGCTTGCCGCCCTGATCATCCTTGGAACCACGGGCGTCATGCAGACATCAACAGACCTGAAAATCAGCGGCAATTATAAGACAAGCATCCAGACCTTTTATGACACCGAAGGCACACTACAGCATGCAATAGGAACCCCCGACACATGGCTGACCACAGATTTTTTGACGGAAGAAGAAACCGAGGCGTTCTATAAAGTTGATTTGGACAACAATTCAGTGGAAATCCGCTGTATTGAGGCTACAGGAACCGATATCGACGAACTGACTGACGCTGCCAACAACCTCCCTGCCATAAGCCATCGAGACTCACCTCCGGCCGGATCGGGGTACAGCGCGATGCATTTCGAGGTGCACAGGTATGGAATTACAACAACCTCCGCGGGTGGAAATGTCCGGATACAGACGGGGGTGTGGAAGGTGTTCAATAAGGTTCCCTGAGAAAATATCTGAAAGGTCGCACAGAGGAGAATATATTATGAAACGTACACTGTTTATAATAATCATAATGGCTGTCATGCTGTTCATATCGCCGGGAATGCTCACAGCGGATGACACGGAGATTTACGGCACTGTGACCCTTTCAGTCCAGCCCAATGTACTCATCATCTTCGACAACTCCGGAAGCATGGATACCGTCGACGTTGGAGGTGAACTGTACGATCCGGCGATAGAATACGTAGGATCATATACCACCGACAGCGTTTACGTAAAAGAGCAGATTAATAGGAGGTGGGTATGGTCATTGTTCGCGGACGATGTCGATGAACTGGAATGTGAATCGGTAAGAGATGAACTCCTCGAAAATGGCTACGCCAACGAAGTAAGAATCCGGGGGGCCTCCCCCTACGACTGCGATAGGAGCTGGTCAAGGAAAACGCTTCGACTGGGAAATTTCCGGAATTATGACGCGTCGGGTGTCGGCGACGCCAGTTCAAGGATATCCGTGGCCAAAGAGGTTGTCAAAACTCTAATAAATGACACAGAAAATGTGAGATTCGGCCTCATGGTCTTCAACGACTTTTATAACATTGGCTACTACGACTCTGATGCTGATGGGGGGCGTATCGTGAACGAATGCGGTACCGACAAGAGCACACTGACAACCTCAATCAACAACATCAACGCCAATACCTGGACACCCCTTGCGGAGACCCTGGCCGAAGCGGGGCTCTATTTCGCGGGTGCACAAAGCTGGTTTAACGCCGGCACTACTTATACAACGCCCATGGAGGAACGCTGTCAGAAAAACTATATCATTCTCATGACGGATGGAGAACCGGCCAGGGACGACGATCCAAAGCTTGCATCGGAGACCTATATCAACGGGGATACCATCGGTGATTATGACGGGGACGGGAAGGACCCCGGCGACTACGAGGACCCCAAAGGAACAGATTACCTGGATGATGTCGCGAAGTACCTCTATGAAAACGACTGCAACCCAACGCTTGGAACAGGAACCTCTTTTGAAAAGCAAAACATTATTATCTACACCATAGGCTTCAAGACAGATCAGCCACTTCTGCAAGACACCGCCGAGAACGGGGGTGGGGAATATTACACGGCCAACAGTATATCCGGCTTATCGGAGGCATTCGAAGCAATCATGTCCAATATTGCTGAGGTGAACGCGACATTTGTCTCTCCGGTTGTCCCGGTAAGCAGAATGAATCGGACCTATGCGGGAGATCGTATCTACCTGGGGTTCTTCAAACCCCAGCAGAGCGGTGCGTGGTTCGGAAACCTGAAAAAATACGGGCTGGACTCGCAAGGAGAGCTGTTAGACGCAAATGGTGTTTTGGCCACAACATCCACCGGCACAATTAAAGACAATGCCCGATCATACTGGTCAACCTCCCCCGATGGTCCAAATGTGATCTCCGGTGGTATCGGAGACGTCCTGCTCGACCAGACAAGCAGAAACATATATACCTATATGGGCACCCAATCCTCTCTTGCCGACGATGATAATGTGTTTTCAGCAGATAATGCATTGATTACCAATTCCGTATTAGACGTAACCGGCGATTCTGACAGAGAGAGCCTGATCAGTGATATCTTCGGCTACGGCAGTACCTGGATGCTGGGAGACATCCTCCATTCAGAACCCGCAGTTGTTCATTACACTTCAACAAGCTCTTTCATATTCGTGGGGAGCAATGATGGGATGATGCACTGTTTCGATGACTCTGACGGTAGCGAGCTGTGGGGTTTCATACCCCCCGAGCAACTCTCGCGTTTAACGCTGCTTTCCAATGACGATCACGACTATTTTGTTGACGGCGCGCCGGTGGTATATAATGGAAGCAGTCAGAAAGTACTGTTTTTTGGAGAACGGAGGGGGGGAGACCACTATTATGCCCTCGATGTAACATCGGTTTCCGCTCCATCCTACCTGTACACGATAAACCCGGATATATTGGGAGGAGAAACCCTCGGACAATCCTGGTGCAAACCTCAAATATGCACCGTAAAAACCTCAGCCGATTCATCGGAAAGTGTATTCCTGATGGCAGGCGGATACGACACAAATCAGGACGTAGCGACACCCGAATCTTCCGATACTAAAGGACGAGCAGTCTTCGCAATAAATACTTCCACGGGTGCCCTCAGCAGTCTGAACATTAATGCAGGTACTGATGCATCAATGACACACTGCATCGTGGCTGTATCCGGGCTTGACACCGATTCGGATGGCATAGTCAACAGCGTGTACGCGGGCGACCTTGGAGGCAATATGTTCGCCTTTGAAGACAATGACAAGAGTGGCACGTGGTCCGGCAGAAAGCTCTTTTCCGCCCAAGTGACGGATGGTAAAAGGAAAAAAATCTTCTCCGCGCCTGATGGTGTAAAAGAACGTTTTGGTGAGATCATATTCTTCGGGACAGGGGACCGCGCGGATCCCGGAGAGACAGGTGTGGTAAACAGGATGTACTCCATAAAGAACGATTGGGAGGCAAGCGGAACCTTCACAACTATAAAGGAATCCGACCTGGTTGATGTTACCGACGACTTGATACAGATGGGGACCGCTGAACAGAAAATACAGGCTGCCAATGAGCTTGCCGCTTCCAAGGGCTGGTACATACGGTTGGAACACACGGGGGAAAAGGTGACAGCCTCTCCAACGGTCTTTGCCGGCGTTGTCTATTTCACCACCTATACGCCTGCTTCCGAAGCGGGTGGTGGTGACCCGGATGATCCATGCGGGGCTCCGACGGCCCGGGGCACGGCACGTCTCTACGCGGTAAATTATCTTACCGGAGGCTCTGTAAATGACTACAGCAGTGATCCCGAGACCGACGCGGATGGAAATATCGTAGAGTACAGTAAAGATGACCGCTCAAAGGAAATCGGCACCGCCATTCCTACCGCACCCGTTATCGCTGTGCTTGAGGGCGGACCCAAAATTTACATTGGCGTCGAAGGCGGGGTGAGCACGGAAGATCCGACGGTAACAGCGAATATTAACGTATTTTTCTGGCGGGACATTCGCTAACTGGTCATCTATTAATAAAGGAAATTTATATGAATTTACGAACGCTTAGCATAATGTTTGCTGTCTTGTGTGTTGTATTGTCTGCCTCCATAATCTCTGTGCAAGTCGTATCCGCAGACAACAGTTTTGAGATAGACAAATCGGCAGATCTTGACTTTTTCGAGCTTCAAAGCACTATTATGGAAGTAAATCCGCAGAATAATTATCTGATAGCCGGCGAAAAATTTATTGAACTGGCAGACTTCCGAAAGGGAAGAAACCGATTCAAGACCATGTTAAAAAACTCCGACGGAGAAAAAACGTCTCTCGGATCTTTCAGGATGGGGCAGAAAGTTTTCATACGGGGATTTGAACTCCCGAACGGAACCATAAAGGCAAGGGAAATTTACCAATTGCCAAACACCGTAGAAACCAGAAACGATCTTCGCAAGTATTCCTTTTTCGAGAAGGTTCCTGTATGGGAGCCCACAATAGTGAAATAAGTGTTTATCCGTTCGTTTTGTCCGGGGTCGGACCGGGGTGTCCGGGGTCGGACCAAGCTATTTTATTGATATTACAACAAATACATTCCAATAACACATGTTTTCCGGTCTTAGCGTTGCGGTTTTAGGGTCAAAAACAGCGTTGTAAGGAGATTGATGCTCACGGAGTTCAACCGTTTCTTCGGAAGCAATTATGTTACGCTCTTTGACCGTATGATCGGATCTTTCACACAAATGATTTATAAACCCGCAACGCCCCACCGCAACGCCCCATTTTTTCTCCCGGGTATTTGTTTTTTGTAAGGCGGATTGATCACATACCTGCTAATGGCTATATACTGCCGGACAAATTTCAACGAGCCTGTCTCCATTAAAAAAGTCCGGGAACTTCGCTTCTCAATCCGTAATGAATTGTACGGCACTCATGCACAGGTTGATGATAAAATTTTCAAAGAACCCGAAAAATTATTCGCACATGCAAAAACCTAACCGGACATCACTGAAGCTTAATAAAAAAGAGCCCCATTTCCGGGGGGCTCTTTCTTATTGTTGTATTCATCTGTCTCATCCCAAAACCATAGGTTTCCACCCACTCTATCATTACTTCTGTTCAATAGCCTTTATTCCAAGCAAGCAGACCGAACAGCAGCCCCATCAACAACACTTTTTTTCGCATACGTAATCAACACCGTAGATGTCGTCGGCTGTGTCAACAGCACCAGAATTTTACCAAAATTCACAGGGGGAAGCACTGCATCGTCCTTTGATTTCGAGTCGATCCGGAAGTTTTGCTGCTCGTATATCGAGTACGTCTGGCCGGGCTTTATCCCGTCATTTTCGCCTTTATCAATGAAGGCGATCATGTTGTCCCCGGAAAGCGAATTGTTTTCATCAAATCCGATAATGTTTCCTCTGATATCAGCCGGGCTGTTGGTCAGTATAATTTCAGGTGATCTGGGGATGTATGGCATCAGCAGGTCTCCCAGTTGGATGCTTCGGTAGGATTTTATGATCGTGGCAATGGCAAATCGGGGTTCCAGTCGGGTAATCTCGACGATACCGGTCAGGTAATGCTGGATACCGATCATGGATTTATCGGTTTTGTCGATGATCGTTTTAACGGTCCGGTAGATGGTGTACCGGGCTCCCTGACATAACGATACATCCGGGGAAGGTTGAATATAAACGGTATCTCCCTGGCTGATCATTTCTTTGGGCTCCAGAACCTTGAAAATGCGGCCGAGTGGCGGGACCGGTTCTTTTTTGACAAAACCGATTTTGTCGATCAATGAATAATAGTAACCGGGTGCTTTTTTTTCGGTCGGAGCAATTCCGGCTTTGAGCGGCTTGTCAAAGCGCTTGATTGACTCTCCACGGAACAGGCGCAGGCTCTGGCCGGGATAAATCCAATGGGGATTGGGGATCTGATTGTTTTCATGCCAGAGATCCGGCCAGTACCAGGGAGAATCAAAGAACTGTTCGGAAAGATCCCAGAGCGTGTCTCCCCTTTGAATGGTATAGTAATAGCCGACTTCGTGTTTGATGGCCTCCTCGCAGGTGTCCGGGGCTTCCTCAGCGCTGGTTTGCGCGGGCAGGGACGTCAACATTGGAAAAAGGCTTATCAACAGGAGAGCAAGCAAACGGGTAAAAGCAGTTCGTCGTAAGTTGCGGCAAAACGGATTCTTGAACCATGGACGGGATAAGGTCTCCAAAGACATACGTTGCTCCGTATATTTAATGGTACAGGGAGTTAATTTTTTTTGCTTCTCCACGCTTCCGATTTAATCCTGATTGAAGTGAAAAAAGCAATCCTCACACCGGAGTATGGGAATAGTATCTTCAACTCTCTCCGTGTGGAAAATTTTTCAATAGCGTAATGGGGCTTGGTTCTAACTTCGGCCAAATTTATTTTTACTGCGTTGCAGCCCGTTCTCGGCATTCCCGCGAAAGCGGGAATCTAAAGGCCGTCCGAACTGGATCCCCGCCTTGCGGGGATGACGCAATGGCCGTGATAAAACCAACCCTGCGGAATGGATACGAGTATTAAAATTATCAGATGATTTCTAACCAAGTTCTGGATAACATGTCAAGCATTTCCACTGCGTAAAAAAAAAAGCCCTTATGCAAATTGATGCATAAGGGCTTAATCTCTTAATTCATATAGTACATGGCTGTTCCGGCTATATATCTGAAGCAGCAGATGTTACATCATGCCGCCCATGCCGCCCATACCGCCCATACCACCGCCCATGCCACCGCCCATACCACCGCCAGGGGCCTCAGATTTTGGTTCAGGCTTGTCAGCAATCATGGCTTCAGTGGTCAGCATCAGGGATGCTACACTGGCAGCGTTCTGCAGGGCATAGCGAACTACTTTTGTCGGGTCGATAACGCCGGCTTTAATCAGATCCTCATAGATATCGGTTCTGGCGTTATAACCGAATGAGCCCTCAGCATTCTTGACTTTATCAATCACCACCGAGCCTTCTAATCCGGCATTGTTGGCAATCTGGCGCAAGGGCTCCTCAATAGCCCGCATGACCACCTTAACCCCTAATTTTTCTTCCGCGGGCATTTCAATTTTTTCAAGGGTTTTGATGCAGCGCACCAGGGCGACGCCGCCTCCGGGAACAATTCCTTCTTCGACAGCTGCACGGGTTGCATTGAGTGCATCCTCAACCCGGGCTTTCTTTTCTTTCATTTCAGTTTCTGTGGCGGCGCCGACGTTAATAACGGCTACACCACCGATGAGTTTGGCCAGACGTTCCTGCATTTTTTCACGATCGTAATCGGAGGTGGTATCCTCGAGCTGTGCACGAATCTGTTTGACCCGGCTTTCCAGATCGGCTCTGGAACCGGCACCGTCTACGATAGTGGTATTGTCTTTGTTAATGGTGATACGTTTGGCTTTACCCAGTCCATCAAGCGTAATATTTTCGAGTTTTACGCCAAGATCTTCTGAAACGACCTGCCCGCCGGTCAAGATGGCGATATCTTCGAGCATGGCTTTCCGTCTGTCGCCAAAACCCGGAGCTTTTATGGCCGCTACCTGAAGTGTGCCGCGCAGTTTGTTGACAACCAGGGTTGCCAGCGCTTCGCCGTCAACGTCTTCGGCAATAATCAGGAGCGGTTTGCCCATTTTGGCCACCTGCTCGAGAACCGGCAGCAGGTCTTTCATGCCGCTGATTTTTTTCTCGTTTATCAGGATAAACGGATCTTCCAGAGAGGCAACCATTTTTTCAGGATCGGTGACGAAATAAGGAGACAGATAGCCGCGATCAAACTGCATACCCTCGACGACATCCAGCGTGGTATCCATGGATTTGGCTTCTTCAACGGTAATAACGCCTTCTTTACCGACTTTGCCCATAGCCTCAGCAATAATGTTGCCGATGGTTTCGTCATTGTTGGCGGAAATGGTACCGACCTGAGCGATTTCTCTCTGGTCTTTGGTGGGTTTGCTGATATTGCGAAGTTCCTGAATGATAGTTTCAACAGCCTTGTCAATTCCACGTTTGATAGACATGGGATTGTTGCCGGCGGCGACCAGTTTCTGACCTTCTTCATAAATCGCTCTGGCCAGTACCGTTGCCGTTGTGGTTCCGTCACCCGCCATGTCACTTGTTTTGCTGGCAACTTCTTTGACCATCTGGGCGCCCATATTTTCAAACTTGTCTTCGAGTTCGATTTCCTTGGCAACTGTAACACCGTCTTTGGTGACAGTCGGGGAACCCCAGGATTTGTCAATGACGACATTTCTTCCTTTGGGGCCGAGAGTGACCACGACTGCATCGGCAAGAGCCCTTACCCCGTTGAGCATCGCTTCGCGGGCTTTCATGTCATATTTGATAATTTTAGCCATTATTTGATATCCTCCGTTAAAAAAATTATTTGTTTAAATATCGAAATATTATTCGATTACGCCAAGAACATCATCTTCTCGCATAATCAGGTATTCGTCACCTTCAATTTTGATCTCTGTACCGGAATATTTACCGAACAATACACGATCTCCGATTTTAACTTCGAGGGGAATCCGTTTCCCGTCATCTGCAAGTTTGCCGTTTCCTGCGGCGATGATCTTCCCTTCAGCCGGTTTTTCTTTGGCCGTATCAGGGATGATGATTCCGCCTTTAGTCGTTGTTTCTTCTTCGACCCGTTTGACAAGAATACGATCATTCAGTGGTCTGACATTCATTTTCTACTCTCCTTTTCTCGATAAAATAATAATGTTAAAATGTTATTTTTTTACATCAAGGTTGTTGATAATCATCTATCAACCGGCTTTTCTGCTTTTTTAAAGTAAAAACTATAATCATCCATTTAAATTTGTAAATATCTGCAGGAGTACCTTTTCAGGTAATCAATAAACAGGTGACATTGTATCCATGTTAGCATGGCTGTCCATATGCATTACGAGTGTCGGGATGCAGCAATCCTGTAATATTCCTCAAATAATATATAAGCAGATACGATTTACGAATTATGTTGCTTTCCTGATGCAGGAATTGATCAGTGATCAGGATGTTTCGTCCAATCAAGATAAGGAAATATCTCAGGTAAAGAGCCGGCAGTTATGAGAAAATATATATGAAATTATCCGGTTGCCGGTCGGCTTCGAAAAATATCGGACGATGGTTTAAAGGCCTCGGCAAGAATAAATTGTGCATACGGGTTGCAATTGCTTTTTGATACAACGCAAAATACGGACTAAAAACAAGCAAGGCGGTGCATTTTATTCTTGCCGAGGCCCTAAAAGATGAAAAAGATCAAAGCGAACTGGATTATAACTCATTGAAGTCCCATATAGACTTGCCATCAGTAAGCGCTTAATATAGTCGGGACTGCATTCCGTTCCGATTTGTTATTTAGCTGCATCGGTCGTTTTTGTTGCGGCCGTTTTCGTATCAATCGTTTTCGTATCGGTTGTTGACACTGCTTTTGGTTTTGAGCACGAGGCGCTGGTTGTCGAACCCTTTGCATAATCGGTTACATACCAGCCGGTTCCTTTGAGATGAAAAGTGCTTTGAGAGATAATTCTGTGGACTTTGCCTGAACAATGTTTACAGGTTGTCAACGGTTTATCGGAAAATTTTTGTAAAACTTCTTCAACTGCCCCGCAATTTTCACATTCATACTCATAGATTGGCATCTTGATAAATCTCCAGCTGAAATTTTATTTTTTTTATTTTCTTTATGCGTTGCTCTGTTCAAACAATGTCACAAATATAGTGAGTGTTTTTTCATTGTCAAGCGGCAGGGAACAATTTTTCAAGTGTTTTTCAAGCCATCAAATTCTGTTCGCCATTGGCAATAGAACTTTAAAATTTTTGAGAGGCCAGGCATACGGATTGGCTCAAGGATTTCATGGGTTTTTTTATGAACTCTCTTTTCTTCAGACATTTTTTCATCTGGTGAGGCGTCAAAGTGTTGCAAAAAAAGATTGAATCTTACAATATGTACTAATTCATGAGTGATGATATACAGTAAAAAAGGCTGGAGCTGGAGTTCATCGGATGAATCCTCAACGGCGGATAAAATGCGGTGATCCTGTATGCAAATTTTGTAAAAGTCATATGCTGATGACCCCAGTACATGATTTTTGCGCTGCCCGACATATCGGACAATTTGAGCAAATGGCCCGTGGACAATTTCATCGGTTCGTAAATCAGTCAATGTTTTTATGTCATAATTCAGTCGCAGCCACTGATTTGCTGAAAATTTGTAATGATTGCTCACCAGCTCTTCCGCCATGGAAACAGAAGTGCTTAGCAATGCAAAATGGTCAGAGTTGAATTTGGGAAGGGTATCCATACTTTTGAAAATTATCATAACCTATTCGATGCTGCAACAGTTGAATTGTATCCGCCGGCAGATAGCGTCCATCCGGAACCCTATAGTACCAGAATAGTTTTCACGCAAAGTCATTAAGGGCTCACTCAAAAATAACTTCCCATTTTAAGCGTCGATGCATCCTGCCTGGCTGCGTTACGAAAGCTCGGAATATGCTTGATATTCATGCACTTTCGTGCATTGCCAGACAGGCGCCTCAATACTTAAAATTGCGAACTTATTTCTGAGCGAGCCCTAAGACGTAAAAAAGTGTTTTAAAATTTTGCGGGCCCGGGTCCTGACCTCGCAGGAATGCGCTTCGCATTGTGCGGGCAAACGCACATGGGAAAAATAGACATTTATGGATGGAAGTTGTTTGCTTTTTTCGGATTACGCACTGAACAAAGTCTCACATTTTTGACGAAAATGCCTGCTTTGTCCGGGGAAACAGGCCGGAAGTTGTTTCTGCAACAGCAGGGGAGCTCAGAATGCCAGCGCTTTTTCCTGTGGCCAGCGAGGACAAAATATTGCAGAAAAATATGGACAATCGATCAAATTTAATGATATGAATTTTGGATTATAGATATAATTCTAACAGAACGGGGGTGATTTGTTGGGAAGTGTTATTAAAAAAAGAAGAAAAAAAATGAGCAAGCATAAGCATCGAAAGCTTTTAGTACGTACGCGGCATCAGAGAAGGAAAGGTAAATAAAGGCAGTAAATAATGATACCTGGAATTTCTTGCGTGTCTTGGAAAAAGCACCAGAGAATAAATATTCTGGTGCTTTTTCCTTTGGTCAGGCAGTGCCTTTACGAAAACCGATGATTCTTCAATGTGGGCGAGGAGCGTTGGGCGAAAATTTTGATACACTAAAATTTTCGCCCGCCTTAAGCCATAAGCCAGTTAAAATTATCGGGTTTTTGTTAGGACCCTATTTATCGGGTTTTTCTGAATAGGACTTAAAATATTTCATAAAGTCAGAGTCCGTTGAGAGCACGAGGGAAGTGTCCTGATTTAATGATGTGTTATAGGTTTCAAGCGTTTTGATGAAAGAAAAGAACTCCGGGTCAGCTCCATAAGACTGAGCATATAATTTTGTTGCTTCAGCATCGGCCTTTCCCATGATTTCCTGTGCTGTTCGATACGCTTCGGATTGTATCCGTTTTAAATCCCTTTCTTTTTCACCTCGGATTTTTTGTGCTTCTCCTTTTCCTTCGGAACGGAATTTTTCAGCGATCTGTTTTCTTTCCGCAATCATCCGGCTGTAGACTGATTCTCTGACCTGTTCGACATAATTGATTCGTTTGATTTTCACATCGACCAGTTCTATCCCGAATTTGGCCAGTTTGGGCTGAGCATGTTCCAGAATGCCCTGGGTGATCTTTTCCCTGCCGGTTTTAATGGAATATGCCGGACGCTGGGTTTGCTCGACATCATCAATCCCGCTTTCAAATGTATCCAGCTCTCGGTTGCTCTTTCGAACCGCTTCGATAAGCCTGTAGGATGTAACAAAATTCCGGGTTGCCGGATCGATAATATCATCTAATCTGGCGGTTGCTGTGACGGTATTGTTTACCGTTTGAAAAAATTTGATCGGATCTGTAATTTTCCAGCGGGCAAAGGTATCGACCCATATATAGGTTTTATCCAGCGTAGGAATCTGTCCGGGATCGCCGTCCCATTCCAGGAGATTTTTAGGAAAGTAATTGGCATTCTGGATAAACGGAATCTTAAAATACAGCCCGGGCTCAGCTTTTGGAGATCCTACCACCTTGCCGAATTGAGTGACGACAACCTGCTCTGTCTCATCAATGATATAGGCCGAGGAAAAAACCAATGAAATTACCGCTATTATAATTATAAGGAATAAGTTTTTATATTTCATTTTACGGCACCGTTTTGGGTTTCGAGTTGTTTGCCAAGATTAAGCAGTGGTAAAAGATTATTTTGATCTGCATCAATAACATATTTCTGGCCGATTTTGGGAAGCAGCTCTTTCATGGTTTCCAGATACAGTCGTCTTTTGGTAATGTCTTTTGCTTTAGCATATTCGTTATACATGGATGTAAATCTGGCCGCGTCGCCTTTTGCCCGGTTGATTCTATCCAACGCATAGCCTTCGCTTGCCTTGATGGTTCTTTCAGCTTCACCCTTGGCGGTCGGGATGGCTTTGTTATAATCTTCCTTCGCCTGATAAATCATTTTTTCTTTTTCCTGAACAGACTGGTTCACTTCATTAAATGAAGGCTGTACAGTGATCGGGACATTGGTTTTTTTCATTTCGATCGTTACAATATGGATACCGCTTTCGGCATTATCCAATTCCTTTTGAAGGAGGCTGATCGTTTCTTCCGCGATTTCTTCCCGTTTGCTGATGACCTCGTTGATGCTTCTGTCTCCGACTACCAGTCGCATGCAGGCCTCTGACATGTCGTTGAGAAGACGGCCGATGTCTTTAACTTTGAAAAGAAAATTATACGAATCCTTGATTCGGTACTGAACAATCCATGGCACCTGCGCTACATTCAGATCCCCGGTCAACATGAGCGATACATTGTCATCTCCAGACTCCGTTGTCGAACGGGTTGTGAAGCCGGTAGTGATCGTCTTGAGGCCGAATTCTTCTTTATAAACCCGTCTGACCTTGACTTTGGTGAGTTTTTCAAGGCCGGTCGGCAATTTGAAGTTGAGTCCGGGCTGGCTGGTACGTACGTATTTGCCAAACCGCTGGATTACCCCGACTTCATCGATATCGACTGTGTAAAACATCGAAGATCCCAGTATAAGCGCTATCAGTAAAATTAAAATGATAAAAGGGAGTCCGGAAAATTTAAATCCCTTTAACTTTTTAACAATTTCGTCCATCTGGGGGGGGGCACTGCCCGGTTTTTGCTTTTGCTGTTCTTTTAGTTTTTCCCAATCCCAAGTCATTGGTAAAATATCCTGTTGATGCAAGTTAAATGGTTACCTTAACAGTAAGGCGTGTGATGACGTTTTAAACATATATAAACTATAATTGTGTTTTTTACAATAAAAGGCTATGTACTGTCCGGGCTTTTTTCAGTGCAACGGGATCATTTGTTGAGCATAGCGGCATTGAACGGGTTTGAGTTAATGATTATCGCTGTTATTGTAAATGGCGGCAATTTAGCGCTTAAGATGACTGTGAAAAAGTACAGTTCGGCTGGATTAATAATTGCCGGGCATGCTTTTTCCGCTTTGTTTTTTTCCGCTTATGTAAACTATCTAAATTACCAGTTCGAACAAGTCAAGTAAAAAGCACGATTCAAGACGGACAGCCGTTATTGCGTATGCCTTTTTAATCGGCATCTTTCTGAAACATACTATCCGTATATCGTTGCGTCCGGAAGCAATTGAAGAATTGCTGCGCTGAATAATCGGAAACAGATATCATGGACAGACAGGTTTGAACAGGATATGGTAGAAACGTGCCGAGACCCTGAAAAATATTGATGATGAATGATACCGTTATGACGAAGAGGAATAAAAATTCTGAGGCAGTCCATGTCGGCGCTGTCGTGACACAAATTCTGGCGAGATGTCGAAATGAATCTATTGGTCTGCTGGAGCGTGTCGAGACCCGATGGACGAGTCTGGTCGGTGAGGCGGTTGCCGCAAATGCCCGGCCGGTAGCGATAAAAGGCCGTTTGCTGTTGATCCACGTCAGCAGCTCGGTATGGCTTCATCAGCTTGTGTTTTTACAAAATGATATTCTGGACAAAATAAATGAAGATATCGGGGATGACAGAGTTCTGGAAATCAAATTCAAAATCGGAACGTTTACATCTTAATGACCTGTATGACCAATGATACGTTTTTAAACGGGCATATCCGGATCAGGCAAAACCGGTGCGGGTACCGGTTTTCTATTGATGCGGTATTGCTGGCCCATTTTGTCAATGATTTTAAGCCCGGAGCGTATGTCCTCGATCTGGGTACCGGCTGTGGTATTATTCCATTAATTCTGGCATTTCGTTATCCTGAAATCAATTTCTGCGGTGTGGAGGTCCAAAAAGAACTGGCTGAAATTTCAAGGATCAATGTCATGGAAAATCAAAAAAAACATCAGATCCATATCCTGTGCCAGGATATGAAATCGTTGCGTCTTGATATGTTTCCAACTCCAGTGGATTGTGTGGTGACAAATCCTCCGTACAGAAAAAGTCAGTCAGGACGTGTAAACCCGAATCAACAGCGTGCGGTCGCCAGGCATGAAATCCAGATTACGCTCGATGAGCTCTTGTCCACCGCCAGCCGGTTGTTGAAGCCATCGGGTGCGTTTGCAGCCGTATATATGGCAGAACGGTTGACCGATATGCTTACGCAAATGAGGGGTGTCGGTATCGAACCCAAATGCCTTCGTCTGGTGCATTCCAGAGAAGGTGAGGAAGCAAGGCTGGTGTTGATCAAGGGGCTCAAGGGGGGGCGCCCCGGCATCAGGATAGCGCCGCCGCTGGTGATATATCGCAACGATGGTTCGTATACGGATGAGCTCCGGCAAATGTTTGAACCCTGATGCCTGCTGGCTGAACTTTCAGTAATTCGGCTTTTGGATTAAAACGCGGTCTTCCGGCCCCGGTAATCCAATTTAAAAAAATCCCCTGCAAGGTTCTGAGTCCCTGTGATGATTTGATTTTCGTCTCACTCTGCTTGCAGGTGGTTGATCACAAGCCCCGTTAATGCTTTTGGATAAAAATAGGTTGATTTTCGGGGCATGGTCAGCCTTTCTTCGGCAATTTGACGGACTTGGCTGATTCGGGTCGGATTCAGAATAAAGCTCATGTCGCAGTGGCCTGAGAGAACCTCATCAATAGCTTCGTTGTGACTGCTTGAATAAGAAAACAGCCTTTCATTGTCCAGTCCGTTCTGATCAAAATTCAGAATTTTCATAAATACAAGCCGGGTTAAAACAGTCACATCCAGTGACATCAGGGAAGGGGGCAGCTCATTAGCAAAAAGTTTCTGCATGATGTTCGGCTTTAATGTCATCAAATGGTATTCGGGCTGGTTTTTGATGCATACCCCCAAAGTGGGTGCTAAACTGTCTGACCGTAATTGTGAGATTAAATTCTCCCGGGTTTTTTTGATATTCTCCCGGTTAATTGGTATGGATTTGATTTCAAAATACTCTGCCGCCTTTTGGATAAAGAGTGTCAAGGCGGAATCCGGGATCTGTTTCAGCATCCGATGGGTCGGGAGGATTACCAGACCGGAATCTTCCATGCTGCTCAAATACATCATGACATAGTTGGCGGGGTGATTTTCGTTGAAATCAGGGTTTGTTTCTGAAAGCCAGTTTCTGTAATTCAAGGCGGTTTCATATCGATGATGGCCATCGGCGATGAAAAGGCTTTTATCATTCATGGCTTCAGAGATAAATTGCTGAGCGTCCGGATCTGTAATTTTCCAGAGCCGGTGTCTGTGATAGCTCTCGTCCGTAAGGTCTACGACTGCCGGGCTTGTGCAGACCGAGGATTTCATTGTGCTGAGAATTTGATTCTGATCGGAATACAGGCTGAAAACCTGGCTGAAGTTGGCGTTACATGCTTTTATTAGTTCCAGTCGTTCCGATTTGACTCTGGAAAAGGTTTTTTCGTGAGGAAGAATAATTCCGGAATCAAATGGTTCGAGTTTTACCAAAGCGATCAGTCCAAATCGGGTTGCGCTCATATCGCCTGTTTCAAAATCCATCGCCGTCAGGTAAAACACGGGAGATGGATCTTTTATCAGAATGCCCTGCCGCAGCCATGTGTTGAAATCACTTGCGGATCTTGTGTGTCTGTTATTTGTGTCTATGTCCGCATCCGATGTTCTGCCCAGTATCAGCCGGATAATATTGTTGGGATGACGATCGTAGAGGCATTGCTGTTCCTGCTCGGATATAACATCATATGGGGGGGATACAACGTTTGCCATGTTTTTAATTTTATCCGGGTTATATCGTACCCCTCTGAATGGAAGTATAGTTGCCATGATGGTATTTCCCTGTTAACGGTTAAAGATGTTTAAAAAATGACGGATTTGCAAAGCGTCCGCTTCCGGAACGGCCGTGTTCCATTTTTACAGCGGTATTTTTAATTCTCATCGAGTTGAGTATCCTCGACGTTTGCCAAATCTGGTTCAGCTAATCCGGTGTTTTAAATCAATCTAAAACTGTTACTAGAAAGTAAATCGTTATTCAAGTTAAAAAATGGTTTCCACTGAGTGCCTTCAGAAATTCTGATTTCACCCGGATGTTTTGGATATTTGGGTTGACAATATCCGGTATTCAGGCTATTAGACCATTTTAATATTGAGAAGGTGATTGGAGAGGTGGCCGAGTGGCTGAAGGCCCCGCTCTCGAAAAGCGGTATCCTGTCAAAAACGGGATCGTGGGTTCGAATCCCACCCTCTCCGCCATAGATAGCGGGAGAGCTTGGCAACATCTTGACAGCTGAAAGTTGATAGAGTTTTATCATATTGAGTAAAGTGATCCAAGCATCCTTATCGATATAAAATGATTGTTAACGTCCTGTATTGTTCAAAAATACATGCGGAGAGATGTCCGAGCTGGCTGAAGGAGCACGACTGGAAATCGTGTGTACTGCCAAAAGCGGTACCGAGGGTTCGAATCCCTCTCTCTCCGCCACATCCATAAATGTGGCCTTTCTTCCGGATTGAACCTGCGCATTTTTTTATTCCTGTTGATTCCGACAAAAAAAAAGAGTACTAACCATTACAGTAGTTTCCGGGATAACTTATATCAGGATTCCCAGAACCGGGTAAATCTGAGGGCCGGAGGCTTGGCGAGTTTTTCGTTGTGATTATGTGAGTGATGTTGGGATGCCATCCCAACGGAAATGTAATGGAATTTGCGAATTTTTCCAATCCGTGGTTTTGATTGATCGAGATGATTGCGTCAACGATTTTAATGAATGAACGGCAGGAGTGGTTAGATGGCCTATCTTGTTCTGGCGCGTAAATACCGTCCCCAGACGTTTTCCGAAGTGATCGGCCAGGAACATATTACCCGGACGTTAACCCATGCCATATCTTCCGGACGGGTGGCTCATGCCATATTGTTTTCAGGTCCCAGGGGTACCGGGAAAACAACGGTAGCCCGTTTACTGGCCAAAGCGATGAACTGCGAGGCGGGGCCAACTCCAACCTTCTGCAACTGCTGTCAATCCTGCAGGGAGATTACAACCGGGGGGGCCGCCGATGTGTTTGAAATTGACGGAGCTTCAAACAACAGCGTGGATCAGGTCAGAGAGTTGCGGGAAAATGTAAAGTACCTGCCAGCGCACAGTCCATATAAGATTTATATCATCGATGAAGTGCATATGCTCAGCATTGCTGCGTTTAATGCTCTTTTAAAAACACTGGAAGAGCCTCCGGCGCATGTGATGTTTGTTTTTGCGACTACGGAGCCCCAGAAAATTCCCATAACGATTCTTTCCCGTTGCCAGCGGTATGATTTCAGGCGAATCGGAATAAATGCCGTCGTAGAGCATTTGAAGAAGATCTGTTCAACGGAAGACAGCCGGATTGATGATCAAAGTCTATGGCTGGTTGCCCGTGAAGCCGGTGGAAGCATGAGAGATGCGCTGAGTCTCCTGGATCAGGTGATGGCATGTTCGGACGGGGCAATAACCTATGAGTATGTACTCACTGTCCTTGGCGGAATTGACCGGGAAATTATTTTCGCCTTTTCGGATGCTGTGCTTAAGGGAGATATTCCCGTCATTCTGGATATGATTGACGAGGTCTACGACAGGGGACATGATCTGAAAAAGTTCTATGAGCATGTTGTTCAGCATTTCAGAGATTTGATGGTCGTTAAAATGGGCAACGCCGTAACCAGGCTGGTGGATTTGCCGGAATCTGAAATTCAACGCATGCAGGATCAGGTCAGACCGGTTTCAGCGATTTTTTTGACACAGATTTTTGAATACGTTTTCAATGAGGAGACGACGGTTAAATTTTCGGTCCAACCGAAACTGGCATTGGAAATCGCCTTTATCAAGGTGGCGCATATCCGGCCGGTTTTGCCGATCGATGTCCTGATTGAAAAGCTTGATACGCTCCGGCAGCATATCTATGACCATGGCGTTGATTCATATGGCTGTGACGACAAGGCCGCCCCCTGTTCCGATCAATACAGCGACAGGGCGGGGCAGAAACTGATTCAGGATCAGGAGGCACTTGAACAGATTCATGATCCGGTTCAAGAATTCGTTGAACAAAAACCGCAGGCCGATTTGTCTCCCGATTCTATCTGGCAGCGGATTGTGGATATGATAATGGAAACGCATCCGCCACTGGGTGCGAATCTGGCCGCATGCCGTCTGAAATCGTTTGACGGACAACGCCTGGTGATCGAAGTCAACGGCAGTGGTTTTAATTTAACCATGATTCGACGCGAGAAGAACATGGCGGTTTTAAAAAAGATTTGTCATGAGGTCGCAGGGGAAAAGCTTGATATCGTTATTCACGAAAATATCAGCAAACAGGATGACCGGCAAAAAAAAAATCAGGATGACACCCGGTTGCGTCAAGAAGCTTTGAGTCATCCGGTGGTGGCGGAAGCTTTGGAAATATTCGAAGGTAAAATTGAAGATATCAGGATATTATAGGAGATTTTTATATGAAAGCCATGGGAAATATGATGAAACAGGCGCAGAAACTCCAGGCCAAAATGTTGAAAATGCAGGAAGAACTTGGAGAAAAGACGGTTGAAAGCGCCTCGGGCGGAGGGATGGTAAAGGTTGTCGCCAACGGAAAACAGAAAATTGTCTCTATCGATATCGAAAAGGAAGTCGTCAACCCGGATGACATTGACATGCTGCAGGATCTGATATTGGCTGCGGTCAATGACGCGCTTTTGAAATCACAGGAAATGGTATCAACGGAAATGGGCAAAATTACCGGTGGCCTCAATATCCCCGGATTGATGTAGCAACCGGTTCAATCGATCTTTCGGCGGATTGTTTCCAGAAAATTCATTTTTACTTCTTGATTCAAAGGACGTTTATGAATCATTACCCGGCATCTATACTGAATTTGATAAAATACCTGTCCAAACTTCCGGGTATTGGGGAAAAGACCGCAGAACGACTGGCACTGCATATTCTTCATATGCGGAATAACGACGCCCGGCTGATGGCTCAAAGCATCCTCGAACTCAAAGATAAGGTACGTTTGTGTGCCAAATGCTACGCGCTCAGCGACAGTGAGTTATGTCAAATCTGCAGTGATCCGTCAAGAGAGACAACGGTGCTGTGTGTTGTGGAACAGCCCGCTGATATGGTTGCGATAGAAAAATCAGGTTCGTACAAAGGCCTGTATCATATTCTTCAAGGCGTTCTTTCTCCCATGGATGGCGTCGGGCCGGATGATATCCGTGTCGAAGAATTAATTAACCGTATTGGAAGGGAAGCCATCAAGGAAATCGTTCTCGCGACCAGTACAACTCTGGAAGGTGAGGCGACGGCTTCTTTTATAGCAAAACGTCTTAAAACATATCCGGTTCAGGTGACACGAATTGCATCCGGTGTTCCGATCGGAGGCGATCTTAAATATGTGGATCAGGTGACGTTGAGACGAGCCATGGAAAATAGACGGCAATGCTAGTGTCTCGGCTGAAACACCGTATGGGACAGGGTTATGTTTATAACCATGACCTGTAAAAAAATCTGCCGCAGATTTACGCGGATGAACGCGGATATAAAAGAACAACTCAAAAAAAGTTTTGGTTATTAATCATAAAAGAAAAATACGCGATGATCCGCGGCAAAATATTTTAAATTGCGTCTGTTTCCGAGGCGTTTGAAATTTTGATTGAGTGAATGCTGATACATGCGGTGCCGGAGTAGTGAATAATGATAGGAATATTTGATTCGGGTACAGGCGGACTTGCTGCTGCCCGAACCATTGCGGATTGTCTTCCGGGATATGGTATCATCTATTTTGGAGATACGGCTCGTACGCCATATGGGACTAAAAGCCCTGAGGCCATCGCCCGGTATGTCATTGAGGGATTGGATTTTCTGGTAAGCCGTGGGGCAAAACTGATTGTTGTCAGTTGCGATTCGGCATCCAGCGTCGTCTCATCGTCCGTGCGTGACCGATATGATGTGCCGGTATTGGATACCATAACCGCAGGTGCGGAATATTGCCTTGAACGATCAGGCGGGCGGAGGGTTGGAATCCTTACGTCCAGGGCTACCGGGTTGAGTGGCGTTTTCGAGCGCCGGATAAAGCAGCTTGATTCACGCCGGAAGGTGTTCTGCACCCCATGTCCGTTGCTGGTTCCGCTGATAGAAGAGGGGTGGGAGAACAAGATGGAAACCATCCGTATTTTAAAAACATATCTTCATCCCTTAAAGGCTGTGCAGGTCGATACATTGATTCTTGCATGTTCTCACAGCATTCCGTTACAATCGGTTATTCAAAGAAAAATGGGTAAACGGGTGAAAATCGTGGACTCATCCGTTGCCGTTGCAGCGCATGTCTGTCATTATTTGGACACCCATTCGGAGCTGAATCAGTTGTTGGATAAAGCCTCACAATTAGCAGTTTATGTGTCGGATATTACCGATCAGGTTAAATCCGTTGCAAATCAATTTTTTAAACACGATATACCGCTTGAGCGGGTTGACCTGACAGTCCCCGTGAGTCCTCTGTCCTCTGACTTCTGATCTTTGCTATTACAGGCCTGCAGTGTATTTGGGCCCGACGATGAGCAGATTGTTTAAAATGGTTGATTGTATTTTTTCCATTTTGCTGCCAAAAAGCAGATTCTTCCACAGGCTGTGGCCGTAAGCACCTAATATCACGAGCGCGTCATGGGGGATATCGTAGAGATAATCTTCAAGTTTTCCCTTCTCATAGATCTTCCAGTCGTTGACCAGGCTTGCCATGTCATCCCCCAGTTGTTCCTCAATAATCGCTTTATATGAATCCGGTTTTTTGTTTTCGGTATGGGTAAATACGTCCAGCGGAATCCCGGTGGCTCGTTTGATACGTAGACCCAGTTTGAGGGCATTGAGCGCATTGGATGACCCCCCGAAAAATACCATGATTTTATTCCATTTTTTAAAGACAGGGCTGGTGATGAGAACCGGAAAATGCGCTGACTTAATAATGCGTCTGACCCGGGGGCCAATATAGCCCAGTCCGATTTTGGAGGAGAGGTCGCTGATGCTTCTGGGGCAGCACATAAAGTCAAAATTAGTCGGAATATCCGGAAGGGTCGATGCGGTATACTGCTTCGGGGTAAAAAAAACCGGTTCAACGCCCCCTTTCTTAAACAGTTCAGTGACGTGCAATCGGGCAGTTTCAGGAGATGTCAGGTAGGAGTTGTCAAGGTCTATCTGAACCACATCGTTTTCAAAATACATTAAAAAACGTGTTGATTCCGGGAGGTAAATTACCGGGGAGGCTTCAATCTTATCGCATAAATATATGGATTGAAGCAATGTTTCTCTTCCCAGAGGCGTATTCCTGAAAATATGAAAAACTCGAGTTTCCATCTGAATTCTCCTTTTATTGGCAGATGCTGGTCTGCACCATGAGTTCTTTACGATATTGATCAAGCAACGTGGCTTTTGATATCATTCCGATAAATTTTTTATTTGATACAACCGGCATGCTGAATAAGTGAAGACTATCCATTTTGTGTAAAATGTCGGTTAAATCATCATCGGGATGAATGATTTCCACCTGCGTATCCATGATTTGTTCCAGAATTACCGCATCATACATTCCGGTATTGAACAGAAACGGGCGAATATCATCCAGATGAATCATTCCGATAAAGCCTCCGGTAAGTTCATCGTTTACCGGATAATAATTACGATGAGATTGCTTTATGATATTAATGAAGTCACGTAGCAGCATGTTTTGATGAACCGGGATGCAGTCTTTTTCAAGCAGTTCGTATACACGTAAGTCGGTCAATACGCGTGCGTCAGTACCGGGTCGTAACAGATGCCCTTTTTTGACCAGTTCTTTTAAATAAAACGATGCGGGTTCCATATAATGACAAAGGGTGGTTGATAAGGCGGAAACGGCAATCAGGGGCAAAATCACATCGTAGCCGCCGGTAATTTCAATGATCAGAAATATTCCAGTCAAAGGGGCCTGAAGTATTCCGCTGAGGAGTCCTGCCATTCCCAGCAGGGCAAAACATCCTTCATTGACCCATGATACGGACGGCCATAGTAATGAAATGAACCGGTGATATGCCAGTCCAGACAGACTTCCGATGACCAGACTTGGAGCAAAAATGCCGCCGGAACCGCCCATGCCTAACGTTAAAGAGGTGGCAATGATTTTTGCGATCAAAAGCAGCGTGACAAATCCCAGGCCGGGAGAAAATACGCCTTCAATCATATTGCGAATTGGAGAGTAGCCTTCTCCGAGAACCATCGGGAGAAAAATTCCGAGCATCCCGACGGCGCAACCTCCGATGGCAGCGCGAACCCAGATGGGTGCCGGTATTTTCGGGCTTATTGCTTTTGCCAGTTCAACCGTCCGTGTAAGCGTGATGGATATAATGGCGCAGAACAGGGCAAGCCCTATGCTGGCAAGTATATCACCAGGCTCTATATGAAACAGACGATGATCAAAAGCGATCTGATTTCCCTGAAGAAGTCGGCTGATTTCTGCGCCGGCGACAGAGGCAAAAGCAATCGGGATAATGTTTATCGCTGTCCATTCTCCCAAAACTACTTCGACTGAAAAAACGATTCCGGCAATGGGCGCATTGAATATGGATGAAATAGCCCCGGCCGCTCCGCAGCCCACGATGGCTATGCGTTGACGGTCGTTCAGAGAGAATAATTTCGCAATATTCGAACCGATGGCAGCCCCACTCATCACGACAGGGGCTTCCGGACCGGCTGAGCCCCCGCTGCCGATGGTTAAACAGCTCGAAATCAATCTGGAAAAGCTGGATCGTAATCTTAGCAGACCGCCATATCTGGACACGCTGTAAATGACTTCAGGCACGCCATGCCCGGCGCTTTCCTTCATGATTTTTTCTAAAAACAGCGATGAAAGGGCGGCTCCGGCAGCCGGGATCACAAATGCCCACCACAGATGACGATAACTGCCAAGCCATTTCAGGAGGGCGATCAGCGATTTGTTAAGAACGATAGCGGCCATGCCGCTGCAGGTACCGACGATGATCCCGATGATCATCAGCAAGAGACGATCATCCGTCCGTATAGCTGACCATATCGCAGAAGACCGCCAATATTTCGGAAATCGAAAATGATTAAACATCTTAAGACGGATTCTTCCTTGATTGATTACGGGTTCGGCTGGTCAAGATGTTCTTCGAATTCTGCGATTTTGTGAAACAGTGTGTCCGAATCCGGGCTTGTTTTTAGAAATTGGATAAATGATTTGTCACGTAAACAAAACGCAAGTCTTGACAGCAGTTGTAGATGAGATGCTGTGGAATCACATAAAATTAAAAACATCACAAAAACCGGTTTGTCATCAATCGCGTGAAAATCAACCGGATGTTCCAGAAAAAATGTAAGGATTTCGCTGCGATTTGCCATGCAGTGAAGTGGCGAACGGGGATGCGGAATCGAGACTCCGTTGCCGATGCCGGTCGATGACAGATGCTCTCTTTCTATCAACTTTTCATAAAGGGTGTCTCTGTCAGGCTCTGAAATTCCCGCAACCTGATTCACGGCTGATTTGAGAACGGATGCTGTATCATTACCCTCGAGTCTGTAATAAACACCACCGGATTGCATTGCCTTTCCGAGCGTGTCCATTCGTCGGGTCTTAACGGTCGCCGAACGGGTTATTGGCGAAGATAGAAACGAAATGTGGTGGTCCTGAGCCCACTTTTGTAATGTTGGCATATTAAAAGCGGCAGTGCGACCATACGTCTTGATGACCGGTATTCGTCCCTGACGTATCCATCGCTCCAGAGTGTTGACAGGCAGTTCGAGCCGTTCTGCTGCTTCGTGAATTGTTAATGTCATGATATTTTCCTGATTCATAGCGTTATCTGCCGTCATATTTTCGTCAATATGGCGGCACCATCCATGTGATATAATTTTATATTTTCTGAAATCGGTATAAATGGTCTGGAAACTGTCCGAGTTGTTATAAATTCTGAAGGCGTATAACGCGGAATATCCTGTCAGATGATCCGGTGACTGTGCGAGCATCTGTCCATCTGTTAACCCGAAATTTAAATAAATAGTCTATCGGGCTATAGATTGCAATATTTTATTTCTATCGAAGGGCGTGTTGTTGTAAATCCTGTCCTGAATTTCGGGCTTGATCATAACTGCGGCCGTATTCTCTTACGTGTAGTTTCGAAGTCCCGGCCGTTGCCGGCGTACGACATGGCACGATCGGGGGAAAAGATGCGGTGCCATGAAGCGTTAAGAAGCGCAAACTGTTTGAGGCTTGCCGAGTTTTTGCGCTTTAGCTTCCATGGCACCGGCATCCCCCCGTATCGTGCTGGAGAAGCCGGAAACGGACGGGACGTTCCTCACGACGTTATGGCCGCAGTTATGATCAAGCCCTGAATTTCATATCGCGGGAGGAGGAATAAAAAAGGGATAAGGGGGGTTGGCATAGATGATTATCAAAAGGCGGCCCTGGATCATAATCCACAGGCCGCCTTTATGACTTGAACTGCTGTTTTAAAAAAGATTTAAAACATGTGTGTGCTTTGACTACATGACTTCAGAGCCAAAACCGGCTTTAATGAATTCACGGTTGAGTCTGGCAATATTGACAATCGTAATTTCTTTCGGGCATGCTGCTTCGCATTCTCTTTCGTTGGAGCAGTTTCCGAAACCGCATGCGTCATGCTCTCTGAGCATACCCAGCGCCCGGATGGCTCGCTCGGGATGCCCCTGAGGCAGAAGCGCAAGCTGTGATATCTTGGCACTTGTAAACAGCATTGCCGATGCATTGGGGCAGGCTGCAACGCAGGCGCCGCAGCCGATGCATGCAGCGGCATCCATGGCTTTTTCGGCAAGTTCGTTGGGGATACGGAGCTGGTTGGCTTCACCGCCCCCCCCTGTATTGACAGATACATAGCCGCCTGCCTGAATAATTTTATCCAGGGGGCTTCGATCGACAATCAGGTCCTGAATGACCCTGAAGGCTTTTGCCCGCCATGGCTCGATAACAATGGTATCGCCATCTTTAAATTTTCTCATGTGAAGCTGGCAGAGAGTGGTCGCTTTTTCCGGGCCATGCGCGCGTCCGTTTACCACGCAACCGCACATACCACAGATACCTTCTCTACAGTCATTGTCAAAAGCAATGGGGTCTTTGTCCGCAAGAATGAGCTGTTCGTTAACAATATCAAGCATTTCAAGAAACGACATGTCTACAGAAATGTTATCGGCCTTGTATGTTTCAAAACTGCCCTGGGCATTCTCATTCTTTTGACGCCATACCTTCAATGTTATGTTGATATTATTCGTCACTTGTAACTCCTTTGTGATAATTGTACGTTTTCAAAAGTGAGAGCTTCCTTGTGCAGAACAGGATCTTTGCCATACCCGGAGTATTCCCATGCAGCTACGTAACTGAACTCGCTATCCTTACGCAGCGCTTCGCCATCATCTGTCTGGCTTTCTAACCGTAAGTGACAGCCACATGATTCTGCGCGGTTCAATGCGTCGGTACACATCAATTCGGCAAATTCCATATAATCGGCCACACGAATTGCAGATTCCAGACTGCGGTTAACTTCTTTTTCTGAGCCGGTAACCTTCACATTCTGCCAGAATTCATCTCGCAGCGTCTTGATTTTTTCGATAGCGCCTTTCAGGCCTTCCTCAGTTCTGGCCATTCCACAGTAATCCCATACAATCAGGCCAAGCTCTTTGTGGAAATTTTCAGCAGTTCTGTTGCCGTTGATAGTCATTAATTTGTTAATGTTTTCTTTGGCAGCATTTTCAGCCTCTTTGAATGCCGCGTGATCTGTCGTTACCTTCTGTAAGCGAGATGTCGCAAGATATCCGCCGATGGTGTAGGGAATGACGAAATAACCGTCTGCCAGGCCCTGCATCAGGGCGCTAGCGCCGAGACGGTTTGCACCGTGGTCCGAGAAATTGCATTCGCCGGTGGCAAACAGACCCGGAATGTTGGTCATCAGATCATAATCAACCCAGAGTCCGCCCATGGCGTAATGGGAAGCCGGGTAAATCATCATCGGTTTTTCATACGGATTGTCGTCAACAATTCGTTCGTACATTTCAAACAGGTTGCCGTATTTCTTTTCAACGACATCCTTGCCGTCACGGTTGATCGCATCGGTAAAATCAAGATATACCGCCAAGCCTGTTGGGCCGACGCCGAGCCCTTTATCGCATACGTCTTTGGCGTTTCTGGATGCCACATCCCGGGGAACCAGGTTTCCAAAGCTGGGATATCGTTCTTCAAGATAATAATATCTTTCGGATTCCGGAATTTCGTGTGCAGCTCTCTTGTCGCCGGCATTCTTGGGAACCCAGACGCGGCCATCATTCCGGAGACTTTCGCTCATCAGCGTCAGTTTTGACTGATAGTCGCCATGTACCGGAATACAGGTGGGGTGAATCTGCGTGAAACAGGGGTTCGCAAAATAGGCGCCTTTGCGGTAGCATTTTAATGCAGCGCCGACATTACAGGCTACCGCGTTGGTTGACAGGTAGAAGGCATTTCCATACCCGCCGGTTGCCAGAACAACGGCATCTGCTTCATGGCGCTCGATTTCGCCGGTAGTTACATTACGGACGATGATACCGCGGGCTTTACCGTCAACAATGACTACTTCCACCATTTCGCGGCGGGTAAACATTTTGACTTTGCCGGCTTTGATCTGTCTGGACAGAGCGCTGTATGCACCGAGAAGCAGTTGCTGACCTGTCTGGCCTCTGGCGTAAAACGTTCTGGATACCTGTGCGCCACCGAATGACCGGTTGGCAAGGCCACCGCTGTAATCTCTTGCAAAGGGTACGCCCTGGGCCACGCATTGATCGATAATGTTGTTGCTGACCTGCGCCAGACGGAATACATTTCCTTCTCTGGATCTGAAGTCGCCGCCCTTGATTGTATCGTAAAACAGGCGCCAGACGCTGTCGCCGTCGTTTGTGTAATTTTTGGCTGCATTGATACCGCCCTGGGCGGCAATACTGTGCGCCCGACGGGGGGTGTCCTGGATGCAGAACGATTTTACATTATATCCAAGCTCTCCGAATGATGCAGCAGCAGCACCACCGGCCAGGCCGGTTCCCACAACAATAATGGTGAATTTTCTCTTGTTGGCAGGATTGACAAGCTTTAATTCGAAACGGTGTTTATCCCATTTTTCTGCTAGAGGACCACCTGGAACTTTTCCATCAAGCATCACTGACCTCCTTATGCAATAAGCGAAACGTAAATCGGAATAAAGCCAAAACCTACTCCGACCACAATACTGAATACAATCCCAAGTCCCATAATTATCGGCATATATTTTGCATGATTAAGGCCAAGGGTCTGAAAACCACTCCAAAAACCATGACTGACGTGAATGGCTACGATTACCACTGCAATAATGTAAATCAATACAAATGCAAAACTGACGAATGTTTGGGTCAAAATAATAAAGTCATTGATGTTTGTCTTGTCGACGAATCGAAAAGTAAACAGGTGAAGAAGAACAAACAGCAGAATCAGGATCCCGCTGTAGGGCATGGTGGCCGAACCGATTGTACGGCCGCCGGCAGCTTTTTTTACCTGATAGTTAACCGGACGGGACTGAAGATTCTGATAGAAAAGAGTCAAGCCCGTCAGTATATGGATCAGCGCCAGAATGACAAGGCCCCATTCTGCAACAGTAATGAGCTTGCCCAATGCATGAAGGTGATCGACATAAGACAGGAACATTTCTTTCCCACCATAGATCGTCAGGTTACCGATCAGATGCACTACCAGGAAGCCGCAGAAGCATAGGCCGGTAATAGCCATCATCAGCTTCTTCCCAATGGATGTGCCTAGGGTGTTTGTAAGCCAATTCATCTTTTCCTCCGTTTCTGTGATTTTGGTTAAATAAAACTGCTGTAACGCCGTATCAAAGTAAATTCTTTAGTCATTTTTACATGCGTTGTCAATAAAATTTTTGAATCATCAAAAGTATCAGTTGATTTAAAAAAATATCAAAAAAAGTACTTATGCATGTTAATTTAAGTTGTTAAAAAGCAGACCGAATTCTTGATCTTTCCCGTTTCTCCGGTTTGTATTCCCGTTTTCCCTGAATTTAAAAAAACCGGTCTCGTGTCAGTATGAATAGGGCTTCAAATAAGGAATGGGAAAGTCTTAAACAAAGATCTGTGTTTTTCGGATCGGCTGAGTATTTTTGTTTCAGTTGAGTTTTTGCGAAACCAGGGATGAAAAAATAAACATGAAGAGGGCATTATGACGTATCGTTCATTTCGGGGAACTGCGGGTGAAAGATAAAAACTATACAACGGTGTCCCGTCAGTCGAACAGATAGCATTGGCGATATCGGCCTTTCTCCGGCGCATAAGTCGTGCTTGAACGGAAACTGCCATTTTCTGAGCCGGGTGAAAATTTATACCTTTAAAATACAAAATGTATTCATGCGGTCAAAATTTTCAGCTGCCTTGAATCTGGAAAAATTATCGCGTTCAGTTCAGACACGAAATAAATGTGTTATTTGACGCAATGTCTTAATATAGAATATTATCGTGGATATGAAAAAAATTCATATACTATATACCGGCATCTGTAAAGCAGAAATATCAAGCATTATTTTATTCCCGGATAGCAGTCTCGTTTTTGGCTGATTTGATTCACTTCCGGATAGTAACTCGTGCTCATCTTTTCAAAACCAGAGTTATGGATGACCATTATTTAAGGTTTGAGGTCGGTTTTTCTTTTATGTGGGCAGCAATCCGGAGGCGCTTTTTTCCTGGCAGGGCTTCTGTACCCATAAAAAATGTCCTATATACTCCTTTTGCTAAAATTTTCACCGGCCGTGAATTTTAAAAATACAGCCGGTTCATGGATGGGCGGTCGATCTTATGGGTTGTTATCGATTTTAAGATTCAATTCCGTGAAAGGGGATAAACCAGATCTTGACACTGATTTTTATTTCAGATAATTTTAAAAGTTGTGTGTTAATGAGGTTAAGGTCCAATGGAATATTAACAGCTGATGGCTTTTGAAAGCTCGTCAACAAATATAATAGCATTTTTATATATTCGGGGTATGTTAAATGGGTAATTCAGAATTGAGCTTGCTTCACATGATTACCAATGCCGGGTTGATGGTGCAGTTCGTGTTGCTCTTGCTGCTTTTTTTTTCAGTTACGTCATGGGCGATTATCATTGTTAAATACCGCTATGTCAAAAAGGCGTACAGACAATCGGTTGAATTTGCGGATTATTTTTGGAAAAGCCGAGATTTTTCAGCCTCCTATGCGAAAGCCAAACAGCTGGAGGGAAGCCCTGTTGCCCGGGTGTTTCGAATCGGCTATGTCGAGCTGAAAAAAACAAGTCAGGCGGGTGGAGTGTCCGCTGCCGGGCAGTCTGATTCGGAAGGGGGAACGCATGGTGGAAAAATTGTCGGAATTGATAATATTAAACGAGCGCTCCGGCGTACCATCAATACGGAAATTACCCGAATGACCCAGCTGATCCCGTTTCTGGCCACGACCGGTAATACAACTCCGTTCATCGGACTGTTTGGAACCGTATGGGGGATAATGAATTCATTTCATGGTATCGGGCAAAGGGGGTCAGCCAGTCTGGCCGTGGTAGCGCCCGGTATTTCCGAGGCGCTGATCGCAACGGCAGCGGGTTTGGCCGTAGCCATCCCCTCTGTAATAGCCTTTAATTATTTTACTCAGAAAATAAGAATTATAGAATCAGAGCTTCACAGTTTTTCTTCGGATCTGCTCAATATTATTGAACGTGACATGCTAAGAAGTAAGGAATCGTAACAGATGAATTCGGGCAGCAACAACAATCAGCTTATGTCTGACATCAATGTAACGCCGTTTGTAGATGTGATGCTTGTCCTGCTGATCATTTTTATGGTAACTGCGCCCATGATGGTACAAGGGGTGAATGTGTCTTTGCCCCAGACTACTTCACAACCGCTTCCGGCAAACGATGAAGCGCTTATCATCAGTATTGATAATAAAAATCAGATTTTTATCAACGACATGAACGTGTCATTGGACTTTCTTCAGGAAAAACTTAAAAATATATTGGGAAGCAATACTGAAAAAAATGTATATCTCCGGGCGGATAAAGATATATCCTATGGAATGGTCGTTCGGGTGATGTCCGAAATAAAAGGGGCGGGAGTGGAGAAACTGGGTATGGTGACTGATCCTCTGGATGACCGCAAAGAAGGCGCAAAACCGCTGCCGTTGGTCGGATAAACTATATGCAGGCCCGCACGAAGTTTCTTGACAACATGGAAGGAGGCGAATTCCGCCATCTTTTACCGACGCTGGCTATTTCTATAGCGGCCCATGTCATATTGTTCCTTTTTATTATGGGCGCGACGAACTATATGCCGGTCCGCCGTTATCATTCATCCCCTGTCATCGATGTCAATCTGGTTTCTCTTCCTTTGCCGGCGGCTTCTTCTGCTCCTGAGCATCCGGCTTCAATGAAGACACCGCCACCTGTTCAGAAACAGCAGAAAATGTTACCAAAATCCAAGGTTATGCCCGCTGTGCACCCGGAACCGGAAAAAGTTCCTTCTCAGGCGGTTTCCGTTGCGCCTGCTAAAAACAAGAGCAAAACATCTTTGAAAAAGAAGACATTTAAACCTCGGGAGATCGTAAAAAATGCAATTAAACGTATTGAAACCGAGGCGGAACAATCCAGGCCCAGAGTGTTACAGGAGGCGATCGAGTCCCTGAAGACCAAGGTTGAGAATCAACAGTCACCGGTCGCCTCGCAGGATGTTCAGGCAAAGGGTTCTCGGGAAAAATCCGGTAAGGGCTATATGGGGGGTGGGGGTGCATCACAAAATACGGCTCTGGAGCAGATCGATATCTATAAGGTGGAACTGACATATTATATTGAAAAAAACTGGGCGTTTTCTGAACAAATGGCTGGCGGGAACACTGAACTTGAAGCCGTTCTGGTGATTAAAATTATGCCGGATGGACAGATCAGCGATACCTGGTTTGAGAAAAAATCCGGCAACAGTTATTTTGATGACTCCGCCTATAAAGCAGTGGCCAAGTCTAATCCGCTCCCCCCGCTTCCGGCCGGATTTTTGAGGCCTTATTTTAATGTTGGGCTTATTTTTACACCATCAGGGCTTCGGTAAATTCGTCAGGCATTCGGGATTTATTGGCAACGATGCCGGGCAGGCGATTGATGATAAAATTATTCGAACCGGGTCTGCTACTTCAACGTCAAGGAACTGCTCGACGGCATTCAGCGCTTCAAGCCATGGCCCTTTGTGAACGCTGCTCGGCGGTAAAAGAAACATTCGAACCAACCCTTTGCAGCGGATTTCTCAAGCCCGGCCGTTGAAGGACATAATGTATGGGATTTATCATGAAAATTACGAAACGTATCCGTATTAAAAAGTCGTTTATGGCAGTCATTCGATACTTTTGTTTGATTCAGTTCATTCTGCTGGGATGCCTCAACCTGCCGGCAGCTTTTGGTGCTGAGTATGAATACATTGATATTACCAATCCCTTTTTAAAAAAGATTCCGATAGCGGTTCCCGTGTTTAAAACTACAGTCGGATCGGAAATCGAAGGTGTAGCTTCTCAAAAATCGTCGGATCTCCTTTATCAGTCGCTGGAATTTACCGGATATTTCCGATTGATCCCGCGCGATGCCTATCTTGAAGCTCCTCAGACCGGCATTATCGGACCGAATATCAAATTCAGGAACTGGACAGCTGTCGGAGCCGAGTTGCTGATTACCGGTGGTCTTTTGATAAAGGACGACATCATTGAACTGGAACTTCGGCTATTTGATACATTCAAGGAACGATTGCTGATCGGAAAAAAATATAAGGGCGTGGTTGCTGATCAGAGAAAAATGATTCGCCGCTTTTGCAGCGAAGTTGTTTTTTTGCTGACCGGAAATAAAGGAATTTTTAACAGCCGGATTGCATTTGTTTCGTCAGGTACCGGAAATAAAGAAATCTATATTTGTGAGTTTGATGGATATCAGCCAGAACAAATTACACACAATAACAGTATCAACCTTTCTCCCGCGTGGTCTTCAGACGGGAAATGGATTGCTTATACTTCTTATGCCAAAGGCAATCCGGACCTTTATATCAAGCACCTTACCGAAAACCGGGGTACGGTGATTTCCAGGAAAGGGTATAATATCTCACCGGCATGGGTGCCAGGCCGGTTTGAATTGACTGCCTCTCTTTCATTTTCAGGTGATCCGGAAATTTACCTGTTGACCGGAAACGGAAAAATGATTAAAAAACTGACAAATAACTGGGGGATCGACGTGTCACCTGCCTGGTCTCCGGATGGCCGGAAAATGGCATTTGTATCTGACCGGTCCGGAACGAAACAGATCTATATAAATGATTTAGCAACTGATCAGGTGACAAGGCTGACCTTCCAGGGCAGAGAAAATACGGAACCGAACTGGTCGCCGATGGGGGATCGGATTGCTTTTTCTGCTGCCGAGCACAGCAACATCGATATCTGTACCATTAATTCCGATGGGTCCGGGCTGATTCAGTTGACCTATAATTCAGGAAGAAACGAATCGCCATCATGGTCTCCGGACGGAAGCATGATGGCATTCAGTTCGACCCGCGAAGGAGGACCCTCCAGAATTTATGTCATGACCGCGTACGGGACAGATCAGAGGCGGTTGCTGAGCCTTTCAGGGCAGCAGTCCCAGCCGGGATGGTCGCCCCTTGACATGACTAATTAATTTTTGCCATCCATCGGTCGAATGTGACGTGGCTATTGAAATTTTTATTGTGTGGACGGCATTTAAAGGTAGATTTTTTTAAAATCGGTGTTAGATAAATGTGTTTATGAATGACCCTCAGTATCCGGGTAAACGCAATTTAAAAATTAAAACTTGTTTTTGGTTGAATTAAATCAGCTAAGGAGGAAGAAAACATGTTAGAAAAAAGGTGGATAGCCCTAAAAAGCAGATTTTTTTAAACCGGTCATAGATGAATATGCATTATCAATGAGTCTTAATATCCGGGTAAACGTACCCCAGAAAGTTTAAGCTTAATTTTGGTTGAATTAATTAGTTAAGGAGAAAAACATGTTAAAAAAAAGGTGGATATCCCTGTTTTTATTTCTCATCGTTCCAGGTCTTCTCTTTACGGTCTCCTGTGCTAAAAAGGCAGTGAAGTCCGAACTCGGAATGTCTCAGGCGCAAGAGGATGAAGCTGCCCGCCAGGCCCGTCTGGAGGCTGAAAAAGCCCGGCAGGATGCCTTGAAACAAGAGCAGGAGGCGGCCGTCAGATCGATCGAAGAGCAGCGGTTAAGAGAGGAAGCGGCTGAGGCTCAGGCTGAAAAACTACGCCAGATCCAGGAAGCCAGAGATCAGTTCATTAATGAAGATATTTATTTCAGTTACGATAAGGCGACGCTTGATGCAGAGTCTCAGGATATCCTGAAAAGAAAGGCGCAATGGCTGCGAATGAATTCGACTGTGTCCGTGATTATCGAAGGACACTGTGACGAGCGGGGCACCACTGAATACAATATCGCCTTGGGGGACAGACGTGCTGAAAGCGCACATAAGTTTTTGATATACCTCGGTATTGATTCATCGCGACTGACTACAATCAGCTACGGTGAGGAACGACCTCTGTATCCGGGCAATACGGAGGAAGCCTGGTCGAAAAACAGGCGAGCGCATTTTGTCATAAAGTAATCCGCAACGTAATTTGCAGCCTCGTTTTTATTCATAAATGGCCTTTTCGAAGTCTGCGCTTATCGACTCACTTTTTGAGTAAATCTGCGGGATTGCTTGTATGGCGTACTTCAGTATGCCTCATCGCAAGCCCTTGATTCCTTTGACCCTGGGTAGATAAGCGCAGACTTCGAAATTCTTGTTTCCGGATTGGCAACATAGGGGTGCCCACCCGGTGAAGACCGAATTTATGGATGGGCACTATCCTCGGATGAGAACCCGTCTGCATGTCATAACGCGGCAGGCGGGTTCATCAAATTACTGGGACAAGGTCACTATGCTTATGAAACACAAAATTTTATTCATGATCGCAGGCGTCATGTATTTTATGGTATCCGGGTGTGCGCTTCAGGAGGATATCACCGTTTTGGATGACCGGATTGCCCGCGTGGAACAGAAAAACGCTACCTTGCTGAAGAGCCAGACGGATTTGAAACAGCAGTACGATAATTTTAAAAAACAAAATCAGACTCTTCAAACCGTAATGAATCAATATACGTCGGTCAGCCAGGAAAAAGAGCTGGAACTCAGAGATCGATCCGCTGGCATGCAGGCACTGCTTGACAGTCTCAGGGAAGAAAATAAGGTCATCAGCGGCCGCCTGGAAGAGTCGCAATATCTGTTGCAGCAGAAACTGACGGCGCTGGAACATGCGGGCGCTAAAGAGGATGAAAGTCTGAATAAATTGATGCAGGATCTGGATGCATTGGAAAAACGGATTGTCCAGCTGGAAAAGTATCTGAATTTTGAAGCCTCCGAAATAAAGCCGGGTGAGAAAAAAGCGGACGGACCGGCTGAAAAAGTGTTTTCCGAGAGCGAACTGTATGCACTGGCAAAGCAGGCGTTTGATCAAAATAATTTTGAAGCCTCCCGACAAGGGTTTCAGCGGTTACTGAAGTTGAATCCCAAGTCTGATAATGCAGATAACGCTCAATTCTGGATCGGTGAAACCTATTATTGTGAGAAATGGTATGAAAAAGCTATTCTGGAATACCAGAAAGTGATTGAAAACTATCCCGGGGGCAACAAGGTTCAGGCCGCGTTACTGAAACAGGGCCTGTCGTTTTATAATCTGGGAGATAAGGCCAATGCCCGTCTTATTTTGAACGAGCTGATAAAAAAACATCCTCAATCCAATGAAGCAAAGGTTGCTCAGCAGAAATTAAAGGTTTTCCAATAGATCGGTCAATTTCTGCAAACTTTTAACGGGTTGTATTTTATTGATATCGCAGTTCCGGCGGCCGAATGGTTCCAAAACATCAGATGCAGGTGAAAGGGTAAAATATGATGTTTTACCCTGATATTTATTATGGTTACGGTTATAGGAATTGATCCGGGACTGGCGTCAACGGGTATCGGAATCGTCAGTGGCGAAGGCCTGAAGATTCAAAGCTTTTCGTTTGGCGGCATTTCGACCCCGAAAGATACGCCTTTAGCACAGCGGCTCGATCTGATTTTTTCGAAGCTCGCGCACGTCCTGGAGACGGTGCGTCCTGATCTGATGGTGGTTGAAGATGTGTTTTCGCTTGACCGGTATCCGAAGTCAGGCATTTTGCTCGGGAAAGTTACCGGGGTAATTCTTCTGGCCGGCAGCCGCTGCAATGCGCCGGTGATCGAGGTGCCGGCCCGTGAAGCAAAACAGGTGCTGACCGGCAGCGGTCGCGCGGATAAAAGGCAGCTTGAAAAGTCGGTTCGTCATCTATTAAAATTGGCAATGCCCATTAAACCGGATCATGCATCTGATGCCATGGCACTCGCGTTGATCGGTTTATTCCGTTATAAACATCTGATGCCGGCCCGGTAGCCGGTACTGCATTATTGATTGATTTATCCTGTCGATGCAAAAAAACGTCTGGAGGTTATTACCATTCGTGATATCCGGATATAGCAATACTGATTTTTCAGCTGTTTGTCATTGTTAGTGCCTTGTTTCTCAAACTCTGGGAAAAAAACAAAAAAATTATTTTGTATCTTAATAGCCGCAAAAAGTTGCAAAAGTTGCAAAAAGACGTACGTATCGCAAAAAAAATTTGTGACTTTTGTGATTTTTTGCGGCTGGTATTTTACGGAGGTGCTTGGTTTCTTTTGCCGGGATACGACTGAGTTCCCACGGGGATGATGAAATGGCCGATGATAGAACCCATCCCCAAATTATGAATAAGCATAAAATGTGGCTGTTTGGGTTGCGGGCGTAGCCCGCCTTGGGTTGTTTTATTTTTTACTATTTTGTTTGTGCAGCGTTGGGCTTAACATGATTGGTTATATCGAAGGTAAACTCCTGAAAAAGGAAGATGACCGGGTACTGATTCTGGCGAATCAAATCGGCTATGAGGTTATGGTTCCCGTTTTTGTCATGAAAACGCTGGAATCAAAACCCGTTGGTGATCAGCTTTCGCTCTATATTTATTATCAGCAGACTGAGCGTCAGCCCCGGCCTGTGCTGATCGGATTCAATCTGGAAGAAGAAAAAGAGTTTTTCCAGCAGTTTATTTCAGTCGGCGATATCGGTCCGTTCAAGGCGGTTAAAGCATTGGATATTTCCATCCATGATATCGCAAGCGCGATTGAAACCAAAGATGTGGACAAGCTTAAGCAGTTGAAAGGAATCGGGGCCAGAACCGCTCAGAAAATTATCGCGGCGTTGGAAGGAAAAGTCGGTAAATTCATACGGGTTCAAAGGGAAGCCCCTCTGGCCGTAGGGCAGGAGCACATCACTTCCCAGGTGCTGGACGTATTGGTTACACAGTTGGGGCATAAACCCAATGACGCCAGGCAGATGATTGCCCAGGCGTTTAAACGCAATCGTTCAATTTCAACTCCCGAACAGTTGTTTGACGAAGTCTACAGGGGAGAGCGGTTCCATGGCAATGGATGAAATTTTGACATATTCTTCGGATAAATCCGGAATCCTAACGGGCTCGTCCCTGCCGGTTGATGTCGATCCGGAAATTCAGTCCCTGCGGCCGGAAACCATGGCAGATTATGTCGGACAGCGTGAAACGGTGGAGACCCTCAAAATCGCCATCGAGGCGGCAAAACAGCGCAGTGAACCCCTGGATCATGTGTTGTTTCACGGTCCACCGGGATTGGGGAAAACTACCCTTGCGCATATCATTGCCAATGAGATGGGAGGCAATTTAACCGTTACATCCGGACCTGCGTTGGAAAAAGGCGGGGATCTTCTGGGCATTCTGACCCATCTGGAATACGGGGATGTGTTGTTTGTGGATGAAATCCACCGGACGCCAAAAATTGTTGAAGAGTTTTTATATCCGGCCATGGAGGACTTTGCAGTTGATTTTGTGTTTGATAAAGGCGTTCACGCCCGCAGTCACAGATTCAAGCTGAACCATTTTACGCTGGTTGGTGCCACCACCCGTGTCGGGCTTTTGTCTTCTCCGATGAGGGATCGTTTTGGTATTTTTAAAAGTCTTAACTTTTACAGTGAGGATGACCTGGTAAAAATTGTTGAGCGGTCCGCATCGCTTCTGGAGGTGAAAATTGACATTGATGGCGCTTTTGAACTTTCCAGACGTTCCAGGGGTACGCCCCGTATCGCAAACCGTCTCCTGAAACGGGTCAGAGACTATGCACAGGTGAAAGCAGACGGTACAATCACCAGAGCCCTCGTTCAAGCGTCTCTGAGCCTGGAAGGTGTGGATGAGATGGGGTTGACTCATCTGGACCGCTCTTACCTGAACACCATTATCGAATTTTATGGCGGCGGCCCCGTAGGAATCGAGGCGATTGCCGCAACGCTTCAGGAGGAGACCGATACGCTGGTTGATGTGGTTGAACCCTATCTGTTGAAGATCGGCTTGATCCTCAGAACCTCATCCGGCAGGCGGGCTTCTGACGCCGCCGGTAAACATCTGAATTGCAGCCGTCAGAAATCTTTGTTTTGAGAAGCGCGACCGCTTCGTAAATTCAGATGGTTGGTTAGTTGTACGATCAGGGGGGGGGGCGCATGCCAGTTATAACGCTTTTAACGGATTTCGGCCTTTCAGATGAATATGTCGGTGTGCTCAGGGGCGTTATCCTGTCAATGAATCCATCGGCTGTCATCGTCGATATCTCGCACCAGATCGATCCGCAGGATCTGATGCAGGCCGCTTACATCATCCAGGCAGCATATCCTTATTTCCCGAAGCATACCATCCATGTTATTGGGGTAGATCCGGGTGTTGGAAGCCGGCGGGATATCATTGCCCTGGAATGCGGAGGGGCTGTGTTTATAGCACCGGATAACGGTGTGTTAACCTTTGTCATGGATCATAACCCGGTAGAGAGTGCTGTTCGGTTGGACCAGCCGGCGTATTGGCTGACATCCGTTAGCCGGACATTCCATGGCCGGGATATTTTTGCGCCTGTTGCCGCACACCTGTCCATGGGACTTGATATCCGGAAACTGGGAACGGCTGTAAATCCAAATGAACTGGTCCGGTTACCGCTTACAAAGCCATATGTCTCCGAAAGCGGTGAACTGATTGGACAGATCATGTCCATTGACCGATTTGGAAATTTGATAACCAATATCGATACAGTCTGCCTGGAGGGTTTTAACGGACAGCATCTGTTCCGGCATCTGGAGATCTGTATCGGTGCCTGCAAAATAAAAGGCCTGTCTGAAAGCTACAGCGAAGCAGGGCCTAAAGGCGCTCTTTCGATTATCGGGAGCCGGGGTTTTCTTGAAATTGCCGTAAATGGCGGCAATGCAGCCCGCTGTTTGGGTGCGCGGAAGAATGATTTGATACGTATTCAGATACCTGTTCGAGATGCTTCCGGTTGAATTGCCCCGTTTACTTTGGTGAACCCGGATTAAAAACCGCTGTCCCTTTATCTATTTCCATGTATTTTTGAATGTGTATCCTTTCTCCCGGAAGAGACGCAGACAGGCGTCCACCACCTCGGGATCATATAAGGCGCCCCTGTTTTTTTCAATTTCATCCAATGCGATATCAATGCCGAGTCCCGGGCGATAGGGTCGGTGAGAAGCCATCGCCTCCACCACGTCGGCGACTGTCAGAATGCGGGATGCTTTGAGCGTTTGTTCCCCGGATAATCCTTGCGGATATCCCGAACCGTCCATCCGCTCGTGATGCTCCAGAACGATCCTCGCAATCGGCCATGGAAATTTGATTTCCTTCAGGATATCGTATCCGGCCTGGGCATGCTCCTTGATCAAGGCGAACTCTAACCCGGTAAGTTTCGTCGGTTTGCTCAGGATCTCCGCGGGAACGGACATCTTTCCGATATCGTGAATCAAGCCCGCAATCTGGATGCCGGCGATCTCGTTTGCGGTAAGGTCCATCTCTGAAGCGATGGCCAGTGCCAGATCGGCGACGCGCCGCTGGTGTCCTGCGGTGTAAGGATCTCTCGTTTCAACAATGGTCGCCACGGTTTTAACAAGCGACTCCATGGTATTGCGCAAGGATAGCTCGCTTTGCCGGAGCTTCTCCATGAAGCGCCTCCGGGCGACCGCGATGCCGATACTGGCGCCGATCCCTTCGAGAAAATGGATCATGTCAGGGGTGAATATATTCTGCCGCGTATCGTTCAGCTGCAGAAGGCCGATAATTTCATTGCCAGAGCGCAGGGGAATCATCGCTATGGATTCATACCCCTCTTGATTGCAAAGGTTTTTCATGCTGCACGGGCATTCCTCCTTGGCGGTCGAGGTCAGAAACATTGTGGCGTTGTTCGTCCAGAAGCTTCCACCCTCAGTGAAAAATGGCAGGGAAGGATCGGTCCGTCCGCTAAGAATATTTCTGCACACACATTCCAATTGCGGGTTGCTATTGGAATCAGGAATCATTTCATCGGCGGTCTCGCGTGTGCAAAGAGAGTTTTGCGTTTCCAGGAAATGGTCGGGAAAACCGATGGTCATATAATAAGGGTAATCTTCTTCCTCCCGGAGCCGTATCCCGATGGCTTCGAAATCCTTGTTCTTTTTCAACAGGTGAAGAATATCGTTGATTATTTCCTGAGTATCCTTCGGGCGGTTGAGCATATCGAGGACCTCTTTGGACAGTTTCAGCCGTAACTCCGAATCTTTGCGTTCGGTGATGTCTTCGATAATGCCCTCAAGGCATTGTAGAGTGCCTTTTTCGTCGCTGACGGTGTGCGCACTGAGCGATATCCAGATTCGACTGCCGTTTTTACGATAAACCTGGCGTTCAAAATTGATGATTTCTCCTTTTGCCTCCATGATGCGGGATAGTTCGCCGGCATCATCAGAGTTTACGTAAATCTGACGGGCAATGTCCGTTACACTCGCCACGAGTTGCTCCGGAGAGTCGTAGCCGAATATCCGTGCGAGAGCAGGATTGGCAGTGATGAATCGTTTCCCGAGTAAACTACGGAAGATTCCCTCGTGGGCGTTTTCAAAGATGGAGCGGTACTTTTCTTCGGCCTTTCGGATCTGGATATACAACGACGTGTTTTCCAGAATGGGGGAGATGATGCTCACCAGAATGCTCAGCGCCTTCAACTGTCCTACTGTAAATGGACGTTGGCTTTTTGTGATGCTGACATTCAGAACGCCCACCAGTTTGCCCTGGGAGATCATCGGCATGGAGATGGCCGTGTGAGTATCGGCGCGCGGCTGGATCGGTGCCATGCGGGGATCGTTGACTGCTCCCCGCAGTACGAGGGACTCGCGGTTGAGGGCTACCCAGCCGGCGATGCCCTGCTCGATCGGCGTGTGCTTTCCGAGATTTTCCGTGTTCCCTCCGCGGACGACCGCCACGTAAAGCTCTTTTTCGTCCTTCGTCGGCAGCATGATGCTAACTTCATCGGCGATGCACTGTTGAATCGCGGTATCGGCGATTTTGTTCAGAATCGAATTCAGGTCGGAGGAGAGGGCGATAACCTTTCCCAGTTCGTGAATGGCCACGGTCTCCTTAAGCTGCATGTTTTCCAGGCGCAGATTGCGCATCTGCATGGCGCGGGAGAGCAGCGGCAGAAGGGTGTTGAGCTTGAAAGGTTTCAGGATGTAATCGCAGGCGCCGGTCTTCATCGCTTCCACGGCGGTTTGCACCGTACCGTGTCCCGTCATGACGATGCCAATGAGATTGGGGTCGATTTCGAGCCCGGCCCGGATCAGATCGATGCCATTCATGCCGGGCATCATCAGATCGGTCAACATCAGATCAAATTCCTGCTCCTTGAGGACAGCCAGGGCTTCGTCGGCATTCAGAAATCCCGCTGTCTCATATCCCTGGTCCGCCAGCATCTCGCAGAGAGCGCTCATCAGTTCGGCTTCATCGTCCACGACGAGGATGCGGCCGATGGTGTCATTAGAGTTTTCTTTTGCGATATTTTCCATGATCTGCCTTTCTCGTTTTCGTTTATGGATCCATCAAACCGATTTCATTGCCCTGATCCATTGCCGACAGGGTGATCAGAATTTTCGTTCCTTTTCCGGGAATTCCATCGCTTGCTATGTCAAGCGACCCCCTGTGTTCCTCCGCGATGCGCCGGCAAATGGCCAGCCCCAGCCCGGTGCCCTTTCCCTCCGGTTTTGTAGTATAAAAAGATTCCATGACCTTGGGAAGGATCTCGGGGGGTATTCCAATTCCCGTGTCGGCAATTTCTATCAAAATCTTTTTCCTTTCGGGATGCGCCGTAACACGGATCGTCAGCGTTCCTCCCTTCGGCATGGCATCGCTCGCATTCGTAAACAGGTTCAGAAACAGCTGCCTTAATTGCTGGCGGTCCGCGAGGAGCCACGGAATATCGGGTTCAAACTCCTTGATGACCCGGATATCGTACTTTTTGAGGTGATAAAGAATCAGTTCGATGGATTTTTCAATTTCTTCGCATATATCCAGCGTAGATATCTGTTTCTGGCTCCGGCGGCTGAACTGGAGAAGGTTGGTCACAAGATTCCCCATCCTTTCGACTTCCTGCCCGATGATTTCCAGCGCCCGTCGGCGCTTATCGTCCGGGGATGTCTGCGCAGTAAGGGATTCGATCCGGAGACTGACGGTGGCCAGGGGATTGTTCAGTTCGTGGGCAATGCTGGATGCCAACTCCCCCATTGTCGCCAGTTTGGCTGCCTGCCAGAGTTGTTGTGTAACGGTATTGAATTCCTCATTTTTAGCCAGCAGAGCTGCCTGGGCCGTCTTCCGTTCGGCAACCTCGATATGCAGAGTTTCGGTTCTTTTCCGGACCCTCTCCTCGAGCTCCGTGTTGAGTTTTTTGAGTTCATCCTGCGCTTTCATTAAGTCGGAATTTTTTGCGATTGCCGTTTCGTATGAGGAAAGCAGGAGGTTGAGAATTTGTCGTCTGTTCGATGTGATTACATACTTTTTATCCCGATAGGAAAGATGAATGCCTTCCGAATCTTCCTCTCGATCGTGCAGATTTTCGTTATGGAGAAGGTTATCAATGGTGCTGAGAAGGTATTTCCCGTCGTAAGGTTTGGTGACGAATTGATCGGCGCCGCATTGCACGGCCCGGATGACATCCTGCGGATCCGACAGAGAGGTCAGTAAAATGACCGAAATGCTCCTGAGCCTTTCATCTGCCTTGATATTATGGCAAAGTTCAAAACCATTCATTTCGGGCATGATGATGTCCGAGATGACAATGGACGGCCGGGATGAGTCGATGGATTGAAGGGCCTCACTGCCATTGGCTGCCATCGCTACCTCGTAGCCGTTCACTTCAAGTATATGCTGCAATTGCATGGCCTGGGTGATGCTGTCCTCGGCGATGAGGATCTTTATTCTGTTCATATGTTCCCCCCTCTCTTTTCTGTCCCCCGATTTTTGATCCATTTTGTGTTTTCCGGGGAGGTCACTCTCTTGCCCCGCTTCTTGTTTCCTGGATCATTGCCCGTTCATTTTTTGTCCTTGGCAATCCGGAAAGAAATTTTGCGATTTCGGCAGGTGAAAGGACATATGCGGCCGCATTAATGGCGACGGCCTCTCCCGGCATCCCGTAAACGACGGAACTCTCCCTGTCCTGGGCGATGGTCACCGCGCCTCTTTGCCTCATTTGTTTCAACTCCTGAGCGCCGTCTTTCCCCATACCGGTGAGGAGCACACCGATTGCGTTTTTTCCAAAGACCTCGCTTACCGATCGGAACATCCAGGACACGGAGGGCCTCAGGCCATTTTCGGGTTCGCTGCTGCTGAGAATGATCCTTCTCCCGCTTCCCACCCCCATCTGGAAATCATCCGGGGCAACATAGGCGCACCCCGGCAGAAGATATTCGCCATGTGCGGCAATTTTAACGGAGCGTTTGGAAGCATTGGCGAGCCAGTCCGCAAAACCGTGGACAAATCCCGCAGCAATGTGCTGAACTATCAGCAGCGGGGCAGGAAAGTCTTTCGGAAGCTTCGACAGAATCGCTTCGATGGCCGGCGGACCGCCGGTCGAGGCGCCGATGGCAACGACTTCCAGCTCCGGCGCCATGGCGGTGATCATGCCGGCTGTCGATTTTCCTGAAATCTCGCTTTGCCTCTGCGGCCGCCTTCGGATCACCTTCACTTCCGACATCAGTTTTACGGTCCGGATCAACTCTTTCGAAAGTTTTTTGTAATTGGGATGGGCGATTCCCACAGGCTTTTCGATTGCGGTCAGTGCCCCGGCCTCCATGGCCCGGAAGGTCTTTTTTACCTCTTTTGGGTCCCAGCTTGCCGATACGATCACGATCGGCGTGGGGGTCGTCTCCATGATGATCCGGGTGGCTTCGAACCCGTCCATGTTCGGCATAATGATATCCATGGTTACGACATTGGGTTTTTTTTCCCGGACTGCCCGGACGGCCTCCCTGCCATCGCGCGCGGTTCCGATGACCTGAATCGCCGGGTCGGCAGAGAGAATAAAAGTCAAAAGTTCCCGCACGACCTGGGAGTCTTCAACGATAAGCACTTTGATCATTTTTCGCTCCTCAAGGTTTTAGATAAATCTTCTGAGCGTCTCCAGCAGATTGCTCTGATCAAAACCGCTCTTCTCGATATAGGCGTTTGCCCCCACGTCGATCCCTCTTTCCCTGTCCTCGCGGGACCCCAGGGAGGTGACGAGGACCACGGGAAGTTCCGCCAGCTTTTTGTCGCCCCGGATTTTTTCCGTGAGATTGAACCCGTTCATCCGCGGCATATCCACGTCCGAAACCACGGCGTCAAATTTTTCCGTTTTCAGCTGGGAAATGGCGTCAATCCCGTCCACGGCGGATTTGACCCTATAGCCGGCCGTTTCGAGGATGTTTTTTAACAACATTCTGGAAGTGATCGAATCTTCCACGACGAGGATGTTTTGCTTTGCCGTCTGGCCACCTTCTCTCAGCACCGTCGGTTTTACAGGTCGAACCGCGGATTTTGCCGCAGACTTGACCAGGTCGGAAACGTTGAGAACCGGCACGACCTTTCCTGACCCGAGAATGGTTGCGGCGGCAATATTTTTGACACGGGAAAGGGGTCGGCTCATACTTTTGAGGAGCATTTCCTGTTCGGTCAGTATCTCATCGACACGGAAACCAATTCTCTTCCCCCGGGACTCCAGGATCAATACGGTGATGACGGGTAACTCGCTGCTTCTGTCCGAAAGTTCAAGAATATCGGAAAGCTTGACAATCGGGATTACGACTCCTTCCAGAGACAGGGTGTTTCGATTCTCGATGGTCCTGATTTCCTCCTGTTTGATCCGAACGGTCCTTTCCACATCCGTCGTGGGGATGATAAATGGGCGTTCGGCGGCCGTCACAAGAACCCCTCTGAACGTTGCGACGGTGAGCGGCAGGGTCATTTTAATCGTGGTTCCCTTATGGCGGTGTGTTTCAATCGATACCCGCCCGCCGAGTTTTTCGATTTTTTCCCGGACAATGGCCAGACCGAGTCCCCGGCCGGAGATATTCGTAATGATCGGGCTGGTGGATATACCGGACTGAAAAATGAGGGGTAGAATCTCTTTTCCGGTCAGTTTCCGGGCCTCTTCCGGTGATACGCTTCCGTGTTTGAGAGCAGCTTCTTTCAGGCCCTCCAGATCGATTCCGTCTCCGTCATCAGAGAGGAGAATTTCCACCCGGTTGTCTTCGTCGCGGCAGACACCAATTTGGATCATTCCCCGAGATGGCTTTCCGTTTTTCTTTCTCACTTCCGGCTTTTCGATCCCGTGGTCGATCGTGTTTCTGAGAATATGGATGAACACGCTGTGCAATTCTTCCAGTATCCTGCGATCGATTTCGACTTCTCCCCCGCGGATCGACACTTCCACATCCTTACCCTGGTCGCGGGAGAGGTCCCGCAATAGTTTTGGGAAGGACTCGAACATTGTCGAGAAGGGGAGCATCAGGATTTGTTTCACTTCTCCCAGCAGATTGTCCACCATCAGTCCGGTGGCATACTGATCGTGGTCGGATTTTCTACGGATGTCTGCCAGCCTGTTTTTCATAATTTTCAAGTTGTTATGAGTCAGCTCGTTGAACTCCAGGAGTTTGGCAAATCGGATATCGTCCTGCCGTCTTTTTCTGTCCTGACTGTCGTTTTTTTCCTGCAGACGGCGTAATTCGCAGATGATCGGGTATGTCTTTGTCCACTGCTTATCCCACAGCTCAAAAAGATGGGCCAGATCGAGTTGGTCCTCCAGATGCCTGTCAGCCATCAGTTTCAGAGAAAGCATCTCCTCGCTCTGTCTTAAAAGAGAATCCAGCTTTCCCATCGAGACGCGAATCGTTTCGGGCATTGCTTTTTTCTGCGTTCGAGCGGGTTCATCGATTTTCCGGTCAGGGGATTCAGGGAGTTCCGGGCCCGGAGGGAAATCCTCTGGTCCGGAACTCCGCGATTCATCCCGGAGGTGCGGCGGGTCTTGCGGAATTGTCGGTTTTTCCCGGATATCGTCCATGCCCGCCGTTGCCAATGTTTCTGTAATTTTCGAAATTTCAGCCGGACCGGCAACGGTTTCCTCCGGCGGTGAGAGGATGATTGCATTCAGCATGTCCACCGACCGGTGCAGGGTGTCGAACAGCGGGGGGGTCAGATTGATTTCCCGGCGTTTTAATCCGGAAAAAACACTTTCGAGGGACTGGCAGATGGTCTCCATGTCTGAGCGGCTGACGGCGCGAGCAGCCCCTTTCAGGCTGTGGGCTTCGCGGAACACCGTTTCGATGATCCCTGCCTTCACCTGCAGGTCCAGATCCTTCTCCAGCTCGATGATCCCTGTCGTGATTTTTTTTATGTGCTCATCCGCCTCGATCTTGAAGGCCAACAGGAGCCTTTTCATGAATGCATCATTTTCCCCGGTCATTTTCTATCCCTTCGCCTTCACACTTTATAGAACTTCACGATGTCCTGCAATCTTAGCCCGAGGTTGTTGAGGTCGTGAGCGGACTGCTCGGTCTGCTTTGTGCTGGCCGACGTCTGTAAGGCGGCCTCCCGGATATTTTCCATGGCCGAGACGACCTGATCCATCCCGATGAGCTGCTGCTGGCTCGAGGCGGCAATCTGGATGGAGGCATCGCTCGCCTCCGTGACGCTTTCCGCCAGAAAATCGATGGCTTCCCCGGCCTGTCTGGAGAGACTCACCCCCGCCTCGACCGCCTTGCCTCCCAGCTCCGTTGCCATGACGGCCGAACTGATCGCCTTCTGGACGTCGAAGAGGATGTTGCGCACCTGGGTGGTCGCCTGCTTTGACTGAGCGGCAAGACTCCGGATCTCCTGGGCGACTACGGCAAACCCTTTTCCCTGCTCGCCGGCCTTGGCCGCTTCGATGGAGGCATTTACGGCCAGCAGGTTCGACTGCTCGGCAAGGTCGTTTACTGTGGCGATGATCTCTCCGATTGCCTGGCTCTGTTCGCTCAGCCGGACGACCATGTCGGCGATCGATTCCACCTGCTCCTTGATGTGGTTCATCCCCTGGATGGTGTCATCAATCGCTTTGAGCCCTGTCTGCGAGATCTCGACGGTCTTCCGGCCGAGTTCGGAAACGTGTTTTGCTTTCTGCGTGCTTACCAGTGCGGTTTGTTTGACCTCTTCCACGGTGGTCGTGGTTTCACTTACGGCGGTCGCAGTCTCGGCAGCGCCCGAGGTCAATTGCGAGACGGAAGCCATAATCTCGCTTCCCGATGATGCCAGCACATTGACGCCTTCCACAATTTCCATGATCTGCTCTCGGAGTTTTACGACCATTGTTAAAAAGGCGTTTCCAAGGGCGTCCGCTCCGGAGAGGGGCGTTGCCTCAACGGTCAGATCACCTCCCGCAATTTTTTGTGCGACCCGAGTTTTGTCTTTGAGAGACTGGATCATCCCGGTAAAGGCCCGGGCGAGGTCACCGATTTCATCCTGGCGGTTTTTCGAGGTGATCTCCACACTCAGATCCCCGCCGGCGATCTTCCCTGCTGCGCCCACTATATGAATCAGGGGACGGGTGATGCTGCGTGCAAAAAAGAAAAAGATCAGGGAGGCTATGACGATAGAGATCATGCCGATGAGAATGATGGCATTCCGGGTAAAACGGGCCGGGGCGTAGAGTTCCTCAGTGGGGATGGCGGTAACGATCCTCCATCCGGTGGCGGATAAGGGGGGGGCGATGGCGGCCGTCTTCATGCCATCTAACTCATATTCTGTAATTCCCGATTGGGCGTTGCCGATCATTTGCGTGATGTTCTCCATGCCCTTGATTTCGGAGACATTGACCTTCAGGATGTTTTCCTTTACGGGGCAGTGAATGAAGAGGCCTTTTTGATCGACGATGTAGGCATAGCCGGTTTTGCCGATCCTGATCCTGTCCAGAATATCGGAGAAAAATTTGAGTTCCATGATCATTACCACGGACCCCGTGATCTCTTTTCCTTTGGAATCGTATATCGGGCAGGCCGCCGTGCAAACCACCCTGCCGGTTGCCCGGGAGATGACGACGGAACCGATATTGGGTGTTCCCTTGAATGCCTTGTCGAGATAATCTCTGCCGGCAAGATCAACTTCGTTGAATTTTCCGTTGTCGGATGAGGCATAGACAATTCCGTTTCTGCCGGTCAGCACCAGGCTGGAAATCCGGTCGCCCTCGGCCGTTTTTATTTTTGTGAGCTCTTTCTGAGCAAGAAGGACCTCGTCCTGACTGCTCTTCTCTCCGGCCGCCATCACTTTTTCGGCGGCGGTGATGACGCTGCTTGAGTAAGAGATGTTCCTGACCGTGACGATCTGCTCGTTCATGCCGATATCCAGGGCGGCGGCCAGACTTTCGGCAATATTTGCCATATCCGCTTTCCCCATCCCGGAGATGCTTCGGGAAGACTCGTACACCGAAACGACGCCGATGATGATGACGGGAATTACCAGAACCAGGAGTCCCCCGGTCAATAACTTTGTCCCCAGTTTTATCTGTCTCATAAATTCTCCTTATCGATTCCTGATTGTGATGACCCCAGCATCACGAAAAATGCCAAACCGGTTTCCGTTTCCATTGTTGTTACATGTCGTCTTTCTCTGTTTTTCGGTTTATGCCGATTGAAACCTCGATAGGGCTTTATCCCTCCACCTCTTCATGGATGATGAGCTTTCCGTCATCGAGAAATTTTCCCATATCCAGAAGGATGATGCCTTCTCCGGTAATCCCCCGGATATACCCGGCGTGGATGCCGGTCATGGTCGGCAGCGGCGGGTTCAGACCGCCTTTGGAGATATTTCGGATACCGATGATCTCATCGGCGAGAATCCCCAGCGTCATATCCTCTTGCCGGACCACGATGATTCTGTTCAGATTGGTAATCCCCTTTTCCGGAAGATCTATAAACTTTTTGATATCGAGGATCGTGAGGATCTGTCCTCGGATATTGATGATGCCAAAAATATAGTCCGGCGTACAGGGCAGGGGCGTCAGCTCGGTCAAGGGGTAGACTTCCCTGATGAACCGGGTCTCGATGGCATACGTCTCATGGGCGAGAAGAAACGCCAGCGCCTCAAGATAGTCTTTGGTTTCTCCCTTTTTTTCAGGTTCCCGGGCAAGACGTTTCGCCCTTGAGCGGAGAATGGCTCTTTTTCCCTCGGCTGTCGCCTCCAATATTCCGGAAGCAACTGCTCCGCGATTTTCCGTAATTTCCGGAGTTTTTATTTGAGTCTTTTTCATGATATCTCCTGCATCCTGAATGTTCCGATAATTTCCGCAAGCCTGCCGGCCGTAATTCCGTCTGACTCTGGAATGATCTCGTCGGGTCTATATGTCGACAGGATCTCGGTAACGTTACCGAAGTATTTTTGCGCGTCGGCCATTTTCCCCGAACGCAGGGAAAGATTCCCAAGGGCAAAGTGGGCCAGAACGAAATTTCGGTTGAGGTAAAGCGCCTTTTTCAGGGAAGCCCTGGCCCTGTCCTCTTTTTTTTGTTCTTCGAGAATGGTGGCGAGCAGATAGTACAGATGGGCATTGCATTTATCCGCCAGGACGGCTTCTTCGCAAAAGCAGAGGGCTTCCTCGAGTTTTCCCTGATTTGCGAGAACCTTCGCAAAAAGAACACAGGCTTCCTGATTTTTTCCGCTGTTCGAGAAAAGTTTGCGAAGTTTTTCTTCTGCTTCCGGATAAAGACCGTTTTGGAACAGACCAGCTGCTTCCTCGCAGGGAGTCTGCGTTGCTTCACCGGGCTTTATCAATTCGGCCTGTACTGTGCGCCATGGTTGTTTCTCCGGACGGCGGCGTTTTTCGGTCTTCAGAGGTGTTGACGGGCAAGGGAGGTTTTTTCTTTCCACAGGTTCTGCAGCTTCTTGTACGATCGTCGTTTTATGGGCGTCCTTTTTATAAAATGTCGAATCCGGAAAACGGATCGTCACGAACGGCGAATGGATCAGGAGCACTGTTTCGACGGGGCTGACGATCAGACAGCCGCCATCGAGAAGGGACCGGTGGAAGCGTTCGACCGCCCGGCTGGTCTGCCCGGGGGCAAAATACATCAGGACGTTACGGCAGAAGATGAAATCCATGGCGTTGGTGTTGTTCTGGAGCGCGGGGTAGTGATCCTCCGACAGGTTCAGATACGAGAAGGTGACCCGTTTCCTGATTCGTGCCTGTAACCGGTGATGGTTTTTGTCTGTTTTATCGAAGTAACGCTCTTTGAACCCGGGCGGGTTGCTCCGGAATGACCAGTCCGAATAGATCCCTTCCTCCGCCTTCCGGAGTGCGCCGGTGTTGATGTCCGTCGCGAGAATGGTTACATTCCAGTCTTTCAGGTCGGGGATCAGCCTGTCGAGCAGGATGGCAAGAGAGTAGGGTTCCTCGCCGGAGGAACAGCCGGCGCTCCAGAATCGGAGGCGTTTTTCCGTCTTCCGGCGGGCGGCGATTAAACCCGGCAGGAGGGATTGTTCCAGGATTTCAAAAGCCCTCCTCTCCCGGAAGAAATAGGTTTCGCCTACCGTGAGGTGGGCTGCAAGCATTTTAATCTGGTTTTGCGTCGGAGAGAAAGAAAGGAGCCATTCGATGAATTCCTCCACCCGATCGAAACCGAAATCGGCCATGGCTGCGGTCATTTTTTGCTGGAGTCCCGCCCAGTTTCTTTTCGAAAAATGCAGCCCGATCCTGGCCGTCAGGTAGGCTGCCAGCCGCTGCAGAAGCGCTTCGGAAATGGTGTTGTTATCCCTCTTTTCGTTCATCGGGATTCAACGCCTCCATCGCTTCGCCCAGGGCCTTTTCCTCCGGGAGGGAAAGAAATTGTTCCAGATCGTGAATGAGGATCATGCCGCTTTCCGATTTCATGACACCTTCCACATACTCGAGTTCCGGAAGGATCTGTTCAGCCGCGATGATTCTCTCGTGCGGGATCTCAATTACGTCGTCTACCGAATCGACAATGAGTGCTACCGTCCGCTTTGCTGTGGTTGCGATGATCATCTGGTCATCGAGATGCACCTCTCTCGGGGGCAGGCGGAAACGACGCCTGATGTCGAATACGGGTATAAGTGTTCCCTGCAGGTTGATGATGCCGACGACGATTTCCGGCGCCTTCGGCAGCGCGCTCACTTCGATCATCGGGATAATTCGCTGAACAGCGGATACGTACAGGGCTATTTTTCGATCGTCCAGACAGAATGTAAGCAGCTTGTCCAGTCTTTTCATAGGTTTTTCTCCAGTAAGAAACCCGCATCCGCCATGAGGCCCTTACGCAGATTAAACAGGCAGCATGGCGAGCATAAGCATACGCCAACAGAACCGGCTTAATATACGGATTGTCGTTGATTATGTTGAATGACATTTTTTGCTATTAAACCGGCAATCAAATATACAAATGTCTTTTCCAAAAAAGACTTATTTTATAAAGGTCTTCGTGAATAAGTATTTTGCGTAAACAGTTGCCAGGTTAATATCATAATGTTATTACGATAAGTCGGAGTGCAGGCGGGGTATTTTCTGTCGCTGTGTGAAATTTGTCTGTCTAAGCTATCTGGATTTTCATGTATTTCTTTAAGCATTTGATACCTGTTTCTACCTGTTTGATAAAAGAATTGATGGAAACTTATTAGAATTCGCTTCAGAGCTTCAGAATGGTTGATACAAGTGCACAAAATATACTTGAAGGTTTTATAAAGTCAATATATTTTTATTACCCCCTCAGGGTAACCGAATTTGTTTTTTTTAGTAATTGGCCCGTGGAAATAAGAAGATTTTTAAATGAGCGTTTGTAGGATGAGCCCCGAACCGTGAGGCTGATGCAGGGGCAGCGTATCTTCATTTTTCAAGGCTGCCAGCGCGATCCTTGTCTTGAACTCAGGGGGATACGGTTTACGTTGCTCATTGTCAGATCCTCCCTTTTTTAGGCTGAGGTAGCGCTTATCACGGTGTCCTGTTTTTTTGGACCATCGCCTTCATGAATACAGGCATGGGGCTTGATCCTTGTGAAATTGCGTCCCTGTTTAAAAATTTCATTGAGTTTTACGCAAACGGAAAGTATTCTGTCTGAAGGGCTTTAACGATCGGACGGCATCTGTTCCTGCACATGCAGGTCTGCATCGGTGCCTGTAAAATAAAAGGCCTTCTCGAAGTCTGCGCTTATCGACTCAATCTCTGCGGGATTGTTTGTGCGGCCTCAGGGCAACTTGGCTCAATCCCCTGATTTTTTATGTCTTGGGTGAAAGATCTCGTTTTGGGATTGGAAACATACTTTGGTGTCCATCCGGTTATAACCGAATCTATGGATGGACATAGCTATGGTTCGATTTTTGCCAAATGCATGATTACTTTATACGGTCTGTCATAATCCTTTTGTTGATTGTTCCTGCAACGGTCGCCTGCAGCGGTTCAGCATATATTCCGGGTGTAATTGTATCGATGAGCTCAGGAACAGGGGCGGGATATGCGCTGATTGTGGACAAAAAAGCTCAGCGGCTGCATCTTTACGGATACAATGGCCAGTCATATCAACAGCTGGAACAGTTTGACTGCTCAACAGGTAAAAATCCGGGTCCGAAAATTCAATCCGGAGATCGCAAGACCCCCGAGGGGATATATTTTTTTACGGAGCGATTCAATAAAAAATATCTGACTCCGATATATGGAACCAGAGCCTTTCCGATGGATTACCCCAACTCGTTTGACCGGTTTTCGAAACGAAGGGGCTATGCCATTTGGATGCACGGAACAAACAAAGCGTTACGGCCATACAATACCAATGGCTGCATCGCCTTGAGAAATCAGGATATCGACCATCTGGATCGTTACATTGCGCTAAAATCCACACCCGTTATCATTGTTGACGCTCTTGAGTATCTGCCGGCTGGATCGAATGATGCCACCAAACGCGCTGTGATCGATTTTATTTCCCGATGGAATAATGCCCTTTCGGCGTGTGACCTGAATACGTATCTGGCATGTTACCGTTCTGAGGATGACGACCGGATGTCATGGTGGGAAAAGTGGCTGGAGAGCAGGAAATCATCATACGGGTTGAGCCAGATGAAAACCGGGATGAATCAGGTGTCCATTTTTGCATACAAGCAGACCTTTGTCGTTGTATTTGAACAGAATCTTAAATGTGTTGGTGTAACGTTTCCGGTGGGCCGAAAAAAAATGTTTTTAATGCAGAAAACCGGGGGCTTTGAAATTGTCGGGGAGGAATACCTTTCCCTGGTAGATGATTTTCCGGTGCCTGAAACCGGTATGCCCTTGATAACGGCATGCCGTTATCTGATGGAAAGATGCAACCAGGGGCCCATGCCCTGAAATGAATCTGAACGAGTGGCTCAATATCTAAGGAGAACGCCAGCTGAATCCGGCAAACAGGGGGAAATGATCCGAAGGATACCTGCCGTCGATGGCGTCATGAATCACTCCATATTCAATCGGCCGCAAACAGCCGCGGTACAGGATCCAATCGATGTGATTGCCGTTTACGTCTCCTTTAAATCCATGATGCGTTCCGGGAAATGGGCTACTGAAGACATTTTTGAATAAATACCGGTGATCCAGAAACGGTGGGTTTCGTTTGTCGGTAAAAACCCTGTAGCACGGGCAGAACGGAGATGCGTTAAAGTCGCCGAATAAAATGGCCGGCAGTTCGGAAGGCAGTTGTGATAAACGGTTCATGATCATCTGTGCGCTGTGAGTCTGCACAGAACTGCTGAAATCTAAATGAGTATTGATGCATAAGAGCCTGCGGTCGTCATATTGAAATACGCCTATGGTACATTGCCTTGCCCAGAGGCTTTCAGGGGACCGGCTCGGCACCGTGGGAGTTGCGCTTAAGTAAAAGTGATCATAATGAATACATTTCCATGGGTTGCGGTAGAAGATAATGTTGTTTTGCCAGAAGGAAGGCGCCGGTACGCGTTGGCCGATGAAATGGTATTCGTCCAGAATATCATTGAGAAAATCTGTCTGAAAATCATTGGCTTCCTGAAAACCGATGAAATCGGCCGGATACCGTTTTAACAAAATCGGGAAAATTCTTTTGCGCCATGTCCAGCTGTTCGAACCGTCATCGGCCAGGCCGAAGCGAAGATTCAATGTCAGAACGGAAATAAAGTCTTTGCAGGTGTTCCCACAGGTTAAAAATGTCATGGGTGCTGTCTGATCCTTACCGTGCCGGATTCATCACATTGTAAATCCGGGGCATTACACCTTGCCAAGCCATGGAAGAAGATCTGAAACATTAATCCGGGTACCGCAAAAATTACTGAAGGTTAAATCAGAGAACGTTAAGCTCAGTTTTTCCTTCAATCGTTCAAATATTCCGAGATAATTTAGCAGAATACGGTTTTCCCACTTGAAACCCAAGGCGCGAGACAGGTCTTTGATGTCATTTTTGGGGCCTTCTATTTCCAGAAAATCGCCATAAGGCATCGTATCAATGCAGATGAGGCTATCGCTTAACCGGTAAGTCTCCCGCCATTTTTCATAAACCTGCTCCTGATGAAAGCCCAGTGATTCCAGAATCTGACTCATTGTGGCAAAGTCGCTGACTTCGACTTCCAATTCTTTGGAAATTTTGAATTCTTCGTCAGCGTTTCCGTGCCTGGATTTGAAGGTCAGGGTTGCTCGATCGTCTTTTCGGAGCCGGAGCAGACATTGGTTTTGAATAAGGCTGTGATGCTGATCCTCAAAGCGTATATTGGTTTCAAAGTTTCTGCTGAGATATGTTGCGCCCAGGTCGAGAATAAGGTTGCGAATCGAATCAATATTTGTTAGATAAAATTTAACTTCTATTTCCAATGGTTCCATAAGGCCTTTCTGATGTTCCGACCATTGAGGGCTTTCATGATCGTTGATACCCATTATGTAACAGGTTGCTGCTAAAATTGAGCTCCCAACGAAATCCGATTGTTTTCCACGTTCAGCACGGGCGGAAATTTTAACCGGAGGCAAGCATTCAGCAGCCCGGGAATTAAAACCTGAGCCTAACGCTCATGGGGAACGGCAGTTTTCGTTCCGGCACGGTTTGTCTGTTCACTGACGGATGAAGGGCGCCGGTGCTTTTTTATATAAGGGAAAATACGGCGTGTGTCAAATGTGTGAAGGGTAAATTTTTATCTATGTCGAACGCTTTTTGACATGGGGGGAGATCATTTCATGAGTGTGTCCCGATTGGCTCCCGGGATTTTGGGGAGAATTTTATTTTTCTCCTTGACACAGACAAAATTTTTAACTAAATAATTCAGATTCTTTTTAAGCATAGGAGTAACAAACCGTGAAAAAATATACGTATAGTGCAAAAGAGTCAGACAACAAGGGTAAATGGCTTATTGTTGACGCTGAAGGTGAAGTGCTTGGACGACTGGCAAGTGCGGTGGCGGCCCATTTAAGAGGAAAACACAACCCCCTGTATACCCCCCATGCGGATACCGGAGATTCGGTGATTGTTATCAATGCTGATAAAATCAAATTGACCGGGAGGAAATGGGAGCAGAAGAATTATTATCGTCACAGCGGGTATGTGGGCGGATTGAAGACGATCACGGCAGCAAAACTTATGGAAAAAAGACCGGAAGATTTGCTCCGTTTTGCCGTAAAGGGGATGCTTCCGAAAAACACGCTTGGGCGGAAAATATTCAAGAAGCTGAAAGTCTATGTAGGTAGTCAGCATCCACACGATGCCCAGCAGCCAGCCGTACTGGATATATAAACAACAGAGGTTGAAAAAATATAATACCGGAGTATTCCATGAACCAAGAAAACATTTATTACGCAACGGGAAAACGAAAAACATCTATAGCAAAAACCTGGATAAAACCGGGCAAGGGTGAGATTACAGTCAATAAACGGCCGGTAGATGAATATTTTCCGATTGAATCCCTGAAGGGTGACCTGCTTCAACCGCTCCAGTTGACCAATACCGTTGACTCCTTTGATATACGTGTCAGCGTTATCGGCGGCGGAATTTCGGGACAGTCCGGAGCGATTCGTCATGGTATTACCAAAGCACTGCTTCTTGCAAATCCTGATTTCAGGCCGATTTTGAAAAAAGCCGGTTTTATCACCCGTGACTCCAGAGCTAAAGAAAGAAAAAAATACGGTCAAAAAGGTGCAAGAGCCAGATTCCAGTTTTCAAAACGTTAATCTTTCATGGACTGGCGGTCGAATATGGGAACAGGCGTATATAACTGTTCCCTGTTGAATCGATCTTCAAATTCCTTCCCTTTGTGAATCTATACCTGTTTCTTTTCAACTGTTGAAAGCGACACTCATTGTCAATGCAGATTCGGCATTGACAATGAGTGTCGCTTTCTGCCTTCAGGTCCTGACCGTCCGGTGGGTTTCACTCAAATTAAAATTTCGAGTTGAGTCCAACGATTATTTTCGGGTGAATCATCCATCATGTCCAAGTCGTTCATAGAAGCGTTTTTTGTCTGACTTCTGCGTGTTTTTTTGTTTAAACACTCCTGAACCGAAAATAAAGAATCTGAGAAAAAACTCCCTAAGTATTCCGAGCTGTTGTAACGCAGTCAGACAGGATGCGTCGGCGCTTAAAATGTGAAGTTATGTTTGAGTGAGCCCTAAGCCACTCAAGATAGAGTGTCGGCTATTTGTGCGCCGGATGAGTTATATATTGATATCGGGGGCATTCTCACGTTATATAATAAAACGGTCAGGCCTGTGCTGTTTGTTAACGATGGTGCATTTGAAATGCGGCTTCGATCATTGCTGCGGCCATATTTTCGTACGCTTAGGGCTCACTCAGAAATAACTTTACATAATTAAGTAGAACTATATCAGTTAATCAGATTATAATGTTGGCAATGACAATTGATATTATCTTTAATTTTAGAGTGATAGAGATTGACTCATCAGATCATTTTATGGTATAGTTTCCCTTTAAATCATCATCTTAAAGGGAAACTATACCATAATGAGCGAAAAAAAACTTGAT